>NZ_JAJDMI010000079.1:0-8027 GCF_020593505.1 Blautia sp. DFI.3.45 | reverse complement strand
ATGATAGGGGTCTCCAAAACCTTTGGTGGGAGTTCGATTCTCTCATCCCCTGCTCGAAACCTTTGAAAATAAAGGCTTTTGCGCGTCTTCGTCTTCACGGGTAATCACAGGAGTAATCAAAGAAATATCATATGAGTCTATTAAACTAGATTCTATGATATTTTTTTATTTGCCAAAAACAGAGCTGTCAAGAATTTTAATCTTTATAAGAAGGAAGAAAATACTTGACAGCTCGTACACTGATTATTTCTCATAATAAATAGAAAGGGCTTGACGGATTAATCCATCAAGTCCTCTTGACTACTACTCATATTTTTTGATCTGAAAAACACATCTTATTTTTTCAAAATAATCTGAATTGGAACTATTTTATGTAAGCGCTATAAAATAGAAGTTGTATTCACTGCAATTAAGCCTTATACTAAAGCTATCTTCAGAATACAAAAGTGCAGAAGTAAGACACTGGCGTATATTATGCCGGACTCTTTTCTGCAAAATTAAAGGAGTAATCCTATGCAGACATCTAAAGATTTTTTACATATTTTTCTTGATATGGGTGACGCATTGTTAAACAGCGGTGCAGAGATTTTTCGAGTGGAGGATACGCTGAACCGAATGGGTTATGCCTGTGGTGCTGCGCAGATGAATGTTTTTGTGATCACATCCAGTATCGTTATTACCATGGAATTTCCGGGAGAAGGAGCGCGGACACAGACCCGACGGATCAGGGAAAGTGGTGGAAATGATTTTACAAAATTAGAGCAGTTGAATGATCTGAGCCGTCGTTTCTGTAATCATCCTGTCCCTGCGGCAGAGCTTCGGAAAGAATTTGATAAAATTAACATAAATAAGACGAAACCGTTATGGAAACTTCTTGGAAGCCTTCTGGCTGCATGCAGTTTTGCTTTTTTTTATGGTGGAAGTATTCCGGATGCTGTTGCAGCAGGATTTGGGGCTGTTCTGATTTGGGGATTACAGCAATATCTTCGTCCGGTATGCATGAATGAAGTGACTTTTCAGTTTGTGGCGTCTTTTTTTACAGGCTGTGCAATCTGTGGATTAACCTTGCTGTGCCCATTCCTTCGCATGGATAAGATTATGATCGGTGACATTATGCTTTTGATTCCGGGGTTGATGTCGACAAATGCAATCAGGGATGTACTTATTGGTGATACACTCTCTGGAATCATCCGTCTGATTGCTGCTTTACTACTTGCTGCGGCACTGGCACTTGGATTTATGGGGGCAATTATTTTATTTGGGAGGTTTGGACTTTGACTGCAGCAATCATGATACAATTAATTACCGGAGCCATTGGCTCTGTAGGATTTGGAATTCTTTTTCATATAAAAAAGAAATATTTGCCTCTGGCAGCAGTTGGCGGCTTCCTTAGCTGGCTGGTGTTCCTTCTGGGAAAAGAATTCTGGGGAAATGTTTTTCTTCCGACTCTGATGGCTGGCTTTGTTACAGATGTGTATGCAGAAATTCTTGCAAGAATCTGTAAAGAAACATCTACATCTTTTTTTGTTACTTCCGTAATCCCTCTGATTCCCGGAAGTACTCTTTATTATTGTATGAACAGCATTGTGGAAGGAAATACTGTGCGAGCATTGGAATATGGACGGGATACGTTTCTTTTTGCTTTTGGAATTGCAGCAGGAATGAGTATTGCGTGGTCGATCTGTTATTTTCTGAGAACTGTAAGGAAAAAGCAGAACTGACCTGGCAAGAAAGAAATTCCCGATGAAATGACACACACCCGTTTTCGACAGTTGATGAAAAATCACGACCACCGGCTTAGCCGGTGGTCGTGATTACTGAATCAAGCAAGTAGCGAAGCGGATGATTTTATCCGCTTGACCATATTATATATGCTGTGACGCAAATAGCAAGGCGAACTGTAAACTGAGAAAATAAAAAAAGTTGACAATTAACCTTCTGTGTTTTAAAATAGTAAACCATAAAATATATGGAGGTTTACAAATGACTAAAACAAAAAGCATGATCTATTGCGGACTTTTTACGGCATTGATTGCAGCAGGTGCGTTTATTAAAATCCCTATACCTGTGGTTCCTTTTACACTGCAGTACCTGTTCACTATGCTTGCTGGATTGTTTCTGGGATCCAGAAGGGGTATGATTTCTGTGGTTGCCTATATGCTGTTGGGGCTGGCAGGACTTCCGATCTTTTCGGAGGGCGGTGGGATCTGGTATATTTTCAAGCCAAGCTTCGGTTATATTATAGGGTTCTGCCTGGGAACATACGTGACCGGACTTATTGCAGAGCGTCTTAAGCAGAAGACAGTTTTTCACTATTTACTTGCGAATTTGGCAGGTCTGATGATCGTCTATGCCTGTGGAATGGTTTATTACTATGTGATCTGTAATTATGTGATCGATACACCGATTGGAATCTGGCCGCTTATCCTTTATTGTTTTCTTCTTGCTGTACCCGGTGACATTGCATTAAGTGTTCTGGGAGCTGTTATTGCAAAACGTGTCAGACCGGTAGTGCTTCAATATCTTTTTGATTCAAAATCAAATGTCAGACTGGAAAGGGAGGAGCTTGTAAAATGAATCCACTTATTTTAGCACAGGAAATTATTGATGGACGCAGAATTACAAGGGAAGATGATCTTTCTTTTTTTCTTACCTGTGATTTAGATGAATTATGTGAAGGAGCAGACCGTATCCGCGAAGCATATATCGGTGATAAGGTAGATCTCTGTTCCATTATCAATGGCCGCAGCGGCAGGTGTCCGGAGGACTGCAAATATTGTGCTCAGTCAGTACACCACCATACTTCCTGTGAGATCTATGATTTTCTTCCCGAGGAAAAGATTCTGGAAGCATGTAAAATGAATGAAGAGGAGGGTGTTGATCGTTTTTCCATTGTCACTGCAGGAAAGGCTCTGACCGGAAAAGAATTTGATCAGGCGATTCATGCCTATGAAACCATGTATAAGGAATGCAATATCGATCTCTGTGCTTCCATGGGATTTCTTTCTTCCGAACAGCTGCATCGTCTTCATGAAGCCGGAGTAACCAGTTACCATCATAATATTGAGACTTCGCGGAGAAATTTTCCTAATATATGTACGACACATACATACGATATGAAGATTGAAACTCTGAAAAAGGTAAAGGCAGAAGGAATGTGTGCATGTTCCGGTGGCATCATAGGAATGGGAGAGACCTGGGAGGATCGTCTGGATATGGCAGTCAGCCTTGCAGAGCTGGGTATTGACTCCATTCCGATCAATGCATTGATGCCCATTCCGGGAACACCTTTGGAACATCTTGATCAGCTTTCAGAGCAGGATATCCTCCGGACAATTGCCTTCTTTCGTTATATTAATCCTGAGGCTAATATTCGTCTTGCTGCCGGACGGGCACTTCTTACCAATGACGGGGAAACCGCTTTTAAATCCGGTGCCTCCGCTACAATAACAGGGAATATGCTGACTACTGTTGCCTGCGCAACCATCCGCAGCGACCGAAAAATGCTCTCTGATATGGGCAGAAATGTAACACCAGAATATTGGAAGGAAGTGGAAGAATCATGAGTAAAGCGGTATTTATTACAGGAACAGGAACAGACATGGGCAAAACCTATCTCTCAGGACTGATCGTAAAAAAACTGGCACAGGCAGGAAAAAATCCGGCTTATTACAAAGCTGCAATGAGTGGAAATGACCGGCGTGCAGACGGAAGTCTAATCCCGGGCGATGCACTTTTTGTTAAAGAGATGTCTGGTATTTCCCAGTCTCTGGATGATATGTGTCCCTATGTATATGAAAATGCCTGGTCTCCTCATCTTGCTTCAAGAGTTGAGGGTAATCCGGTGGATCTTGATGTTGTGCGGAGAGGATTTTTGAAGGCAGCAAATGATTATGAATATATTACCATGGAAGGAAGTGGCGGTATCCTCTGTCCGCTCTGTTTTGATGAACGCAAAATCCAGCTTGAAGATGTGATAAGAGAGTTTGAGCTTTCCAGTATTCTGGTGGCAGATGCAGGGCTTGGTACAATAAACAGTGTTGTATTGACTGCTGAGTATATGAAAGTCCATTCCCTTCCAATCAAAGGTATTATTTTTAACCATTACCATCCCGGAAATATTATGGAAGAGGATAATATTGCTATGTGCCAATATATGACAGGCCTTCCGGTTATTGCAAAAGTACAGGATAATGCGAAGGATCTTGATATAGATGCAGATGTACTGGCAGAATTTTATGATGAGGTGAAGATCAAATGATATGGTATCCCTATGAACAAATGAAAACAATGAAAGCTCCCTATAAGATTCTGGATGCAGAGGGTGTACATCTTTATACAAAAGATCAGAAGCTGATAGACTCTATATCTTCCTGGTGGTGTATGATTCATGGATATAAGCATCCGGAACTGACAGAAGCGATCAAGGAACAGGCAGACCGTTTTTGTCATGTAATGCTTGGGGGACTGACACATGAGCCGGTGGAAAAGCTTTCTGCGAAGCTGCAGGAATTTCTGCCAGGAGATCTGGATTATTGTTTTTTTTCAGATTCAGGAAGTGTTGCAGTGGAGGTCTCACTTAAAATGGCCCTTCAATACAACACCAATCAGGGAAGAAAGCGCCCGTTAGTGCTGGCTCTTGAACATGCATATCACGGGGATACATTTAAGGCAATGGAAGTTGGTGATGACGAGGATTATCATTTCGCTTTTGACAAAAAAGAGGGTGTTGTCCATATTCCCACTGAGATTCCGGCCCTGGAGGAGGCATTTGAACAGTATCATGACCGTCTGAACTGCTTTATTGTGGAGCCTCTTTTACAGGGAGCAGGAGGAATGCGGATGTATGATATTTCATTCCTGAAGAGAGCAAGAGAATTGTGTGACCAGTATGATGTCCTTTTGATTTTTGACGAGGTTGCAACCGGGTTTGGCCGCACAGGTAATCGCTTTGTGGCAGATCTTGTTCTGCCGGATATCCTGGTTCTTGGAAAGGCCCTTACAGGAGGATATATTGGTCATGCTGTCACTGTGGCAAATCACAAGGTATTTGATGCCTTTTACAGTGATGATGACAGACTTGCCCTGATGCATGGTCCTACTTTTATGGGAAACCCGCTGGCATGTGCTGTGGCTTTGAAGGGGATTGAGATTTTTGAGCGTGAAGATTATATGAGTAAAATCCGTCATATTGAACAGGTTTCACGTGGTGAGATGGAAGCATTCACAGATCCACGGATCAAAGAAGTCCGGATCATGGGTGGCTGTGTGTGCGTGGAGGTTCATGATTCCAGAGATCTGGAAGGCTTCCAGCAGTTTGCTTATGAACGGGGTGTGTTCAGCAGGCCATTTTTGAACTACATGTACTCTATGGTTCCATATGTGATCAGTGACGAAGAGCTTATAAAAATTTTTGATGTGATGAAGGAATGGTTTAGAGAGAAATAAATAAAAACTACTGTATAAAGCCGGAAAAAAATTCAGCTTATATACAGTAGTTTTTTTGTTTTATAGCAATCCTTGTAAATAATGCATTTAAGACAGTTCAGCAGAGTGCGAAAGACAAGGAAGATATCTGCAGGCGTGCTGACGCACGGCAAAGATATCTGACGCAGGATTTCACACTCTGATGGGCTGGATTAAGATGCATTATTTCAGAGGATTGCTATAGATTGCCTGCAGTTTGTCAATCATCTCCTGGATCTCAGCCCGGGAGAATCCGCCAAAGCTGCACAGAGAGCGAAGTGGCATGGAATCTGTCATTGCTGCTACCATTTCTTCAGTGATAGCTTCAGCAGCAGATTGGGAAGCTGTGTCTGAACCGCCGTTCATTGCAGCCAGATATCTGGAAGTCAGTTCTTTTGCTGCTTCTTTTGTGTTGGGATTATTGAAAAGCTCACCCAGTGTTGTGTTCATATGAATATGCATGGGAATTACCTGGCTGCTGGAGAGTTCAATGGTTTCAGAGAGACGGATATCTCTGGAGGATGCACCGATCAGAATCTCATATTTGCCGCTTGCAGCATACCAGTCGTGTAATTCGGTATTGTACCATGCAAAGCTGCGCTTATCCAGTTCCATAGTAACTGTTTTGGTTTCGCCAGGAGCAAGCTGGACTTTTTCAAAGCCTTTCAGTTCTTTTTCCGGACGGATCGTGGATGCTGTCATGTCTTTCACATAGAGCTGGACAATTTCTTTTCCTGCAATGCTGCCTGTATTTGTTACATCTACAGAAACAGTGACAGTATCTTTTTCTGTTGGATTTGTGTTGGAAATCTGCAGATTACTGTATGTAAAAGTAGTATAGGAGAGTCCGTATCCGAATGGATAGGCAACTTCCATCTGTTTGGTGTCATAATAACGATATCCTACAAATACACCTTCACGGTATTCCACTTTATCGCCGCCACCGAAGTTCAGGTAGGATGGATTGTCAGCCAGTTTCACCGGGATGGTCTCGGCCAGTTTACCGCTTGGATTTACAATACCATAGAGGATATTTGCAACAGCAGCTCCGCCTGCCTGTCCGCCAAGGTAAGCTTCCAGAATACCTTTCACATTATTGATCCATGGCATTTCCACAGGAGAACCATTGTGAAGAACGATCACAGTATTTGGCTGAACTTCAAGGATCTCAGCAATAAGACGGTTCTGGCATTCTGGCAGTCTCATATGAGAACGGTCATATCCTTCAGACTCAAAACTATCCGGAAGTCCGGCGAAGATCACAACCTTATCAGCAGCTTTTGCAGCCTGAAGTGCTTCAGAAGCCAGTTTTTCATCGTATAAATCTTTATCAGCAGGAAATCCTTCTGCGTAAATAACCTGTGCATCAGCAGGAACAGCTTCCAGTGCATTGGTAATTTTAAAGCAGTTAATATGAGAGCTTCCGCCGCCCTGGAAACGAGGTTTTTTGGCAAAACCACCTACAAAAGCTACTTTCTCAGAGGTCTTCAGAGGCAGAATCTGGTCTGCGTTTTTCAGAAGGACCATAGATTCTTCCGCAATACGGCGTGCCTCTTCATGGTCTTTTTCCATGGTAAATTCCTGCGGTGCACGGTGGTCCGCATATTTGTAAATAATATTCAGGATACGTTCTACAGCCTGATCCAGAACTTCTTCCTTCAGAGTGCCATTTTTTACGGCTTCCATGATCAGAGCATCGTTTGTTCCGTTGGAACCTGGCATTTCCAGATCCAGGCCGGCCTCCAGACCCTTCACACGGTCATTGACAGCACCCCAGTCAGACATAACATATCCTTCAAAGCCCCAGTCATTGCGGAGAACATCGGTAAGAAGCCATTTGTTCTCAGAAGCAAAAGTACCGTTGATCTGATTATAGGAGCACATAAATGTATATGGCTGAGCCTTTTTTACCGCAGTTTCAAATGCAGGGAAATAAATTTCACGGAGTGTTCTTTCATCTGCTTCAGAAGAATTGCTCATGCGGTGATATTCCTGATTGTTAGCTGCAAAATGCTTGATGGAAGTTCCTACATGCTGGGACTGCACACCATTGATAAATGCAGCAGCGATCTCACCAGCAAGGTATGGATCTTCTGAATAGTATTCAAAGTTTCTTCCACAGAGAGGAGAACGTTTAATATTGACAGCCGGTCCTAAGACAACAGATACGTCATTTGCCTGTGCTTCTCTGCCAATAGTCTTGCCCATGGCTTCCATTAAGCTACGGTCAAAAGAGCAGGCACTTAAAGCTGCGGGAGGGAAGCAGACTGCTTTGATACTGTCGTTCATTCCAAGATGATCTCCTTTGTCATCCTGCTTACGAAGCCCGTGAGGACCGTCACTTACCATTACCTCCGGGATTCCAAGTCTTTCCACGCTTTTCAGATGCCAGAAATCAAGCCCTGAGCACATGCCTGCTTTTTCTTCCAGAGTCATCTGGCTGATGATTTTCTTTAAATCACGCTTCATAATAAATTCCTCCATAAGTTTATTTATATGTGAAACAGATGTTACTGTTCACACACCACTATCCCGCGAGGTGTTTTGGCATGAATATGCCA
>NZ_JAJDMI010000078.1:0-8746 GCF_020593505.1 Blautia sp. DFI.3.45 | reverse complement strand
GCTTCAACGCTTCATAGGTGTAATCGTCTGCGTCAGCCCCCAGAAAGTGCCGCAGACAGAAACGGATTCGTTCTGTCCCATCCCACACCAGGGTATTGAGATAGTCCCGGATGGGGTGGTACTTGTTTTCATTCGCCACAATCCCGATGGCGTTATCAATCTTTTTCTCATTGGTAAGCCCATAGGTTTCTTCCAGATAAAGAAGCAGATACTTCATATCCGTATCGTTCAGGGCGGTGCTTTCTCTTTGAAAACCGATGGGCTTTATGATGTCCTTGCGGTCGGTCAGGATGTTGTATGCGATAGCCCCGGAAAGCAGCGGGTCACGCTGGAATACGGTCAGGCAGTTCCGTATGCTCTGACGGACACCGCCTTTCTCGGTAGTTTCCAGTCCCGCCTTGATTTCCTCAACGCTCTGTGGCGGCTGCATGGCGTTCATGGTGTTTTTTAGTTCTTGCTGCGTCTGCGGCTGCAAGCTCTGCCATTCGCTGTTCAAGCTGTATCACATCCTTTCCGTAGTCCGTAATCAAAGCCGCTTTTTCCTCTGTTTCCCCGAACAGAAGCACATCCAGCAGATATTCCACTTGGGCTTGCTTCTGTAAGGCTTCCACAAACCGGGGATGAAAGGCTTCCTCTGGGGAGTGCGGGGCATATTCCTTTCTCCACACTCGGAGTAGGTGGAGATAATCGGCAAGGATACGGAAGCAGCGGTTCTTTACTTCCTGAAACTGTTCCTCCGGGGATTTCTGCCGGGGCTTGGGCTTTTTTGCCTTTCCCGGCGGTTTCCAGTCCTCATAGGAAAGCCCGAAGTCCTGTGCCAGTTGTACGGCGGCTTCTTTCTTTCCCAGCCCATACAGGGCGGCGGCAAAATCAATCACATCCCCATCCGCACCGCAGCCGAAGCAGTGGTAACGCCGATCCAGCTTCATGCTTGGGGTTTTATCGTGATGGAACGGGCAACAAGCCATCCCGTTCCGGCCTACACGGATTCCATAATGCTCCGCAGCCTGTCTTGTTGTGACGGACTGCTTCACAGCTTCAAATACATTCAAATCTATCCCTCCTTGAAAAAGGAAAAGCACCTGACATTCTCTGATTGAAAATGGCAAGTGCCTGTTAAAGTTCCATATCCTGTTGTTTGTGTTTCGTCTGTGCCGGTACAGTTCTTTGTGCTTTTTTCTCGTCAGCCTTATCCTGCAAGACTTCTTTGATAGGCTGTTTCTTGGGCTGCTCTTTGCTTTCTTCTGTGCCGGGGGTGGCTTTCCGTACCCAGTAGCGAATGTCCCGCAGCTTCTTCAAATCCTCCTGTACCTCGGTCAGCGGTGTTTTCAGGGCTGCAATTTCTTCCAGAAGCGTTTCCTGCTCCTCTTGCAGCTTCTTTTGGGTGCTGTCCTTATCGTCCGGGTGCTTGGCAAGGTAGGCGGCGGCTTTCGCATACCGGGCAACCTCCGGGTGTTCCTGGTTGAATTTCTCCTTTGTTTTCTTAAAAAATATCTTCTGGTACTTCTCATAGACAGGCTTACATTCCTTGCAGTCTGTCCGGGCAGAAAGCAGTCCGTCAATCACTTTGCTTCGGGCTTCCTTTGGCTTCATCTGACTGCGGTAATCTGCGGCTGATTTCCCGGAAGATTCCAGAAAGGCTTCCAAGTCCTCCACAGTGGAAAGCCCCTTTTGCCGGAGATAGGACAGGGCTTCGCTGACTGCCTTTAAGTCCTGTGAAGTCCCCCGATTTTGTCCAGCCCTCGTCCAGTCCTTCCGTTCTTCCTTTCGTATCTCCATATATTTCATCAGTAGATTGGGAAGAAGTGTCGCTTCCTCCGCCGCCTTTTGTGCAAGCAGTTCTTTCCGTTTTTCTCCCAGCTCGGTAATCCAGCCTTTGAGGTTTTGGATAAGCTGCCGGATGGACTTCATCAGGCGGTTGGCGGCTCTGATTTCCCGGTTCAGGTTGCCGATATTCGTCTGGATACCTCGCTTTTCCATCTGCCGGACAGCAGCACCCTCATGGACAGTAGGGATAATATCAAGCCCCTGTCTGGCATAGGAACGCAAGTCCACACGCTCCGGGCGATCATTGGCTTCCAGATAGCGGTTCTGGATGACCTCCCATTCATGCCGCCAGATTTCACAATACTTCTGGTCGTTCCAGTCCACCGTATCCTCCTTGTGGCTTTTCCACCTGCCGGATGGCAGCTTTATCCGTTCCCCGTTCTCGTCAAGGTCATAAACCTTGCGGCTCTTGGAAAGCCATTTCCCATGTTCGTCCATTGCCCTCATAGTGAGCAGGACATGGGCGTGAGGATTGTGTCCCGGCGGGTGGGGGTCATGGATGGCAAAGTCAGCAATCATGCCTTTGGAAACAAACTGTTGCTGGCAGAACTCCCGGACAAGGACAGCGTACTGGTCGGGCGGTATCTCTCTTGGAATGGTAAGCACCCACCGCCTTGCAAGCTGGGAGTTCCATTGTTTCTCCACAGCTTCGGCGGCGTTCCATAAAGTATTGCGGTCTGCATACTCCGGCGGGGCATTTGCCGGGAGCAGGATTTCATTGTGGACGATACCTCGCTTTTCTGGGTAGTGCTTCACTTCTTGGTCGTATTCACAGAACAGCTTTTCGCCGCTCTGGTAGGCAGCGGCGGCAACCGCAGACTGCTGTTGGCTACGCTGAACAATCGAGATTTCGTTGTGTGGACAGGGCATTTCGTATCCCTCCTTTCTATGCTTGGTGGATGGGGTGGCGTTTTACCACCTCATTTTGGGCAGAAAAAAAGCAGGAGACCTTTTTCAGATTTCCTGCTCGGTGTGCCGCTGTGTAAGCGGCGGGTATTTAGTTGTGAAAGTTCGGGACAAGTTGACCCGATGTGTGTAGAATAACAAACTGGATTTATTTTTCTTTACATTTTATGCCGTAATTTCCCCTACTACCATTTTCGTAGCCCCTATATATTTCATATCTTTTTCCATTTATCTCCACTTCGTCATCGTTAATAAATGTATAAGACTTACCATTTTCTTCACAATACTTTGAAATTGCTTCCATAGTTTTTGCAAGAGTTGGGTAATTGGCACTATCCTCATAAGGAACCCAAAAAGCTTTTTTAAACATATAAAATACCTCCTTCTAATTTGTTAAGTAATCCACGAATTTTCAAAGCGTTATAAAATAATAGTATCATACAGCTTCGCAAAAATCCACTTATAACTTCAAACTTGTCGGCTGGGAACAGCTTGCAACGCAAGGTGTCCCCAGATGGCAAGTCCACAAAAGGGTAGCTGGTGGTAGCCAGCGCAGGGGAAGCGTAGCGTCCCCTGTATGATTTGGAGCAGACCATGACTGCGGAAAATTACAGCCCTCCGGCGAGGAGCCTTCGGAGAACGCAATGCACCAACCTCTGGGTGGTGTATAATTGCGCCCTTAGTAAACTAAGGGGTTTCCGGCTTCTTCCGTTCCAGCAGTTTTTTCAATAGTTCCTGCGTGTCCTGCCTGTGAAAAATGAGTTTCAATAACAGCATGACATCATCATCTGTCAGGCGTTCCGGCTCTTGCAGAAAACTTTCCAGCATACCGCCACGGGTACAGAGCCGGTGCGTCCGTTCCTTTCGGGTAAGCTGCTTCAACTGGTGCTGCAACGCCTTTTCATCATTGATGGCTTTCCGCAGTTTCTTTTCGCTTTTTTCCAACTCCCGGTTGAGCTTTTCCAGCTTTGAGGTATCAGGCAAGGGCAGCGTTCTCCTTTCCCGGTATCAGCACATAAATCCTGTTTGGTTCTCCAATGCCCTGACGCACCCGCATGATAAGCCCGGCGGTTTCCAGTTCATTCAAAGAACGCTTGACCGTCATGGGGCTGCGGGACAGGACTGTAGCAATGGCTGTGACAGGGAAGCAGACAAACAGGATTCCATTTTCGTCCTCCTGCCCTTTGGACAGCATAGCGTCCAGCATCCGGCAGTACATGACCTTTGCGGTGCTGCTGACTGGAAATCCTGTCAACGCTCTGGGAAAGGGCATACAGGGCGGCAATGGTGTGTCTATCGTCATAAATTCAAAATTCATTCGGTGTGTTCCTCCTTTTTCTTTGCTCGTTTGGATAAATAACGGGGGCAGTCAATCACAACCGCCCGGAAGCTCTGCCTGCACCCATGCTGGCATTTCCGGCATAATTCGTTGTAAGTGACACGCCCCCGGTCATTGAGGTAAAAAGAAAGCTCATGCTTCCTCTTTTTGCTCATTCTCGGCATATTGCGCTTCCTCCCGTTTTAGTGTATGGTTTCGGGGCGATTTTCGGTAAAATTACAGCCATAGAGCCGCTTAAAATCTCCCGAAGTATCAGCGATAGGGTAGACTGTCCCCCTATCAGATTGTCGTGTTTCGGTATCATTTCGGTGTCAGTTCGCCAGTTCTCCCCGGTGTCGTTCCTCCCCTGAATCTCACAGCGGCGTATCGCTCCCTTTGGTACGCTCGTTTCGGTCAGGGTTCCTCCACATCCCTGCCAAAAGTCATGGCACTACATCGCCGGGGAAGCATATCCCACACAGGCTGGTCATTCGATTGGAATAATCCATCGATGAACTACCTGTATCATAGAACATTTTTGTGCCCTATGCCGTATGTCCACAAAGTAGGAATTAGGGGTAAAAATCAGAAATTTCCACGATTGCGGAATTGATATGGTATAATCAATTCAACGGTTATAAATGTTGTCAGAAGGGGGAACTGCTTCAATGAACGGAGCTACTACAATACAGGAACGGCTAAAAGATTTACGATTAAACAAAAGATTAAAACTGGAAGAACTGGCAGAGCAAACAGGTATTTCAAAATCAGCTCTTGGAAGTTATGAAAAAGATGACTATAAGGAAATCAATCATGGCAACCTTATCCTGCTGGCAGATTTTTATGGGGTGTCCCTCGATTATCTCTTTTGCCGGACAGAGAACATGGTTGAGATCAACACGCCATTAAGGGAACTGCATTTGAGTGATGAAATGGTGGCACTTCTGAAAAGCGGAAGGATTAACAACCGTCTGCTCTGCGAACTTGCCACCCATAAGGACTTTATCAAGTTTCTTGCGGATATTGAGATTTATGTGGATGGGATTGCCACCATGCAGATTCAGAATCTCAACGCCCTTGTCGATACCGTCCGGCATGAAATCATTGAACGGTATCGCCCCGGCGAAGATGACCCGCATTTGAAGGTGCTGCAAGCTGCCCATATCAGTGATGATGAATATTTCAGTCACATGGTACGGGATGACCTCAATCTCATTATCCGGGATATTCGGGAAGCTCACAAAAAGGACAGTGAAAGTGCGCCCCAGACCACCGTTGCCGATGAACTGAAAGAAAATCTGGAAGCGGTCGAAAATTTCAAGGGCAGCCGGGATGAAAAGCTCGTTGTACTTTACTGCAAACAGCTCGGCATCAACTATAAAAATCTGTCAGACGAAGAATTTCGCTGGCTGATTCGGATTCTCAAAAAGTCAAAGAAAATGGGAACGCCTATCAGCCAGAGGAAAAAACGATAAAGAAAAACCGCTGTTGCATGGTTTGTTAGCTTCCATGTAGCAGCGGTTTGTGCTGTGGTTATTCAGTTGATATTGTATAACTCCCTTTTCGGAAAAGTGTTCCCGCTGTTCATTTCCCAAATTTTAGTGTATATTCATACATTTTTTAATTTTTCGAGCAATTTGAGCAACTGTATCTTGGATTTTGCCTACTGAATATTGAGAAAATTTAGGCTGAGAATTGAAAAAGGCTATCCCTTTATTGAGACAGCCTTTTGAATTTAATTTAACTTATCTATCGTTTATTCTCTCATTCAGATTCTTCTCTGTATTCAAAGACGAACCACTTTTCATTCATATAAATTTCTATTGTATCGTCTGCTCCATACTGATAACCAAATCCACTTCCAAAATTAGACTGATTATCTTCTGTTGGTATTTCAGTTCCATCGACAGTTGATGTTATTTCTCCATCCATAGTGCCACAACGTGCATCCATGATGCTTTCTCTCCCTGTATCGTAGTATAATTTACCATCTATTCTTACCATAGGTATTCTATCCCACATGGCATTTGCTTCTGTCTGTTCTATCACGGTAATTTTATAAACCTCTCCTAATTGTGCAGGATATGATTCCATTATTTCTCCGTTATAGCTAATTTCTACGAAATCTCCAATTTGCAATTCAAGGTTCTCTTCGTTTGATATATAAAACTTATCTGCTGAATCAAGTTCCAAAGAACCATCTACCGGTTTTACTATTATTGAATCATGATTCGTTTCAATTACCGATGCCTGAAATGTTACCATTAGCGGTCTATTATCTGCCGAAGCAAGCATTTCAGTTATACAATTACCTAAAGCAGGCGTTGGTTTATAAATTCCTTGATATGGCTGTTCTACATATTCGATTCCTTTATCTACATAGTAAAAAAGAGTAGTTCCTGCCGCCCCATCACAATTTATATTGATCGTAATAGAATCTTTGTTGACCGGTGCATCATTGATTGATTGCTGACTGGTTGTTTCCATATCCATTAGCATAGATAAAAATTCATCAATAAACTCCGTAGCTTCACCTTCTGTGTTAGGTGATATAGCATATTTGTCACCGTCAGAGACACCAATCGATACAATATCCTCTCTGGCTGGCAATCTAATAGGATTCCCCTGTTCTTTTCTTCCACATGCACATAACATAATTGAAACAAAGTAGCAAAGACAAACCATACTGCATAATTTCTTTTTCATGGTCATAATCCTCCCCAAAATATATTTCGTATTATACGTTATCTAAGTGTATATTTCAATGTGTGGGAAATAGCCAGAACGTGTTTTTATGCATTGTGAATGCATGTTTATAGGCTCGTTTTCAGTGGGTACACAATTCCGAAAAGGGAGTTGTATAAAGCGATAAACTGTAAGCTATCAATCGCCACTTAGGCGTGTTTTCCCAATAACAATGTAAAACAACGGTATCATTATAATCATTGCTGCTATGATATGTACATATATGAAACTTTGTGTTCCTGTAACAAGAAACAAACTTGTTATTGTATAATTCCATAACCAATGAAATCCTGTGGGCATCCAAATACTCTTTGTAGTGTAAAACATTTCATT
Organism: Blautia sp. DFI.3.45; assembly: GCF_020593505.1. Lineage (NCBI taxonomy): Bacteria > Bacillati > Bacillota > Clostridia > Lachnospirales > Lachnospiraceae > Blautia > Blautia sp. DFI.3.45. The sequence continues at coordinate 1,617 of NZ_JAJDMI010000078.1, read as the reverse complement.
GGCAAATATTCCATATAGAAAAGGAAAAATAAACATTACCAGAACAGAAATATTATCGGTATTAAAAATATGTGGTAGTGTAAAAATAAGTGCAGCTATTACGCAACTCAAATACTTATTTTTACATTTTTGCAGCAACAGCCCAAAAATAATTCCTCTAAAAATAACTTCTTCAATAAAGGACACGAAAAAGTAAAATATGAATTTCCCTTTATGATTCATCAACAGTGATAAAAAATCAGTATCTTGAAGAATTATATTTGATTTGACTGATGAATAAACTATAAACAATACAATGATTGGCATTATAGCTCCAATTGCAAAATTCAGAAAATCTATTTTTCTAAAATATAACCCTATGCTTTTTAACATAACGCACCTTTTAACCTCTGATTTGTCATAATCCTGACACCATACTATTATGAATAAATTATCTCATGCAAAACAATTTCTTCTGCCCGATTGTGGATATTATTGCACCGCCGCACCCATTCCATTTGACGGGTACACTTTAATTCCTCGGTTACGCCCTCGGCAATTTTCATCTGCTCCATGATAGTGTCTAACCGTTCCTGTGCCTGTTCGTTCAGGTCTGCAAGATATGTCCACAATTCTCCGGTCAGTATCAATGTGTTCAATCTGGCTGGGTGGACTTCTCTTAAATATTCCCGGTGCATCCGTCCATACTTTCCGATGGGGCGGCGTTCTTCCGGCAGCTTCAAGTCTGGGATGTAGTAATCTCCAACAAGGATATAATCAATTCCGTTTTCCGTTATTCTTGGTTTCAATTCGCTCATGTTTTAATCTCCTCATTCTGGCTCATTTTTTTGCAAGTCTGGCTCTCCAGAAATATTGGTAAATCTTTGGTAAATTTGAGACTGAAGCACAAAAAACGCTTAAAAACGGGGCTTATGAGACGATATGAGACTTTTCATCATGCCCGGTAAATCCTGCCGTGGCAAACAAAAAGCACTCGTATCATTGCTTAAAACTCCTTGAAATGCTGTATTTACGCTGTTTACAGGCATTTTCCGATAATTTTCAATCCTGTCATTTTCCTGTATATCACAGCATAAATTCGTATATTTTCTTATCCAAATTTAGTAACTTCTTAGTAATAATCAGCCTGGAAAACAGGCTTTCTAAGAACCTTATAATCAGATTATTCTTAATTCTTTTTTCTATTATTTTATCATACTATGCCAGTTTTGCAATCCTATTCATCTCTTCTTTTGCATCAATTAATCCCAGATGCGTATATACATTTAACGTAACCCCTATATCAGAATGTCCCATTAAATATTGGAGTGCTTTCGGATTCATTCCAGCTTTCGCCATATTGGAACAATATGTATGCCTGCATACATGAGGCGTGATCTTTGGCATTTGTTCCTCATGAGTACGATTATACTTTCCTAACGCCCATTGAAAATGTCTTTCCCAATGGAGTGCTACCTCAGGTATATCTTTTTTATCCAGGAATAAAAATCGACTATATCCATCTATAATCGGCTCAACCCTTACTTTTTTACGGTTTTTCACAATCTGTTCAAAACATTCATAAACTTCATCTTTAGAAGTATAGTAACAATATTTTTCCTTAAAATCAATAATAAT
>NZ_JAJDMI010000077.1:0-8885 GCF_020593505.1 Blautia sp. DFI.3.45 | reverse complement strand
TGACGATACAAAAATTTATTATTTTTTATTGTCCTCTTGACGGGGAGCATACCAGTTACAGGGGATCATTTTATTTTTTACTACGTGGCGGAACTGCTAATCTTTTCAATACCGTCTCAATACAATTTGCCAGAGCCACCTTACTCTTAAGAGGATTCCCGGTGTAATGATACATTAAATACCTGGTATCAATAACAATACCCTGGATTCTTTCATAGTTGAGCTTATTTGTTTTCCAATCACTGACAGCTTCTCCTATCGTGCCAACAGGTTCTGTCAAGCCAAAGAAGTTTTTCTTCATGTTATATGGCATGATAAATGCATTGAACAGAGAATCATTGTCTATACTATGTGCCTTTTCAAGGTATTCACCATATGTAACCTGCTTACTAATAGATGAGGCATTCGGAAGATGATCTGGATTTCCCGTCCATCCATACCGATAACACTTTGCATCCAACACATAATATTTTTCGTTGTAAATCATGATGCTATCAGGCATCAGTGGATGCTTTTCTTTGTACTTACCAAAATCCAGCAGCCATCTGGTTCTTGGGAAATACTGATCCTTGTTTTTCTCTCCGAAAGCTCTGTCTATCAGTTTTTCCCACACATGATCAAAATCATCCGTTCCAAAATAGAATGTACTTTCCGATGTTTTTTCGTCCATATATTCTAGCATATCTAACATCCCCTGAAACAGGTTTCTCTTTCGATCGTCGTTTGTATTTCCAAGCTTACTTCTTACGATCTGTATAGATGTTTTTACATCGGGACAGGCTCCAGGTTTTTCTGGCATATAAGGAACATATAGCCATCCAAGTTTCAAAAAAGCTTCATATACGCAAAATCTATTAATCTGCGTGATGGTTTTATTATCATTTGGTGTCGATGATCTTACTGTAAAGTCTGTGTATATCAACGAGCTCACTCCATTGGGAGACTGTTGCACCAATGGAGTCTGATTTCTGAATGTCCTTGGCCAGTGCTGATTTCCCGTAGGACTGGTTCTAAACACTGGATCAGTCTCAATGTAATACTTACCGCCAAGAGAAAAGTAAAACTCCATAACTGCACGATAAGCATTTATAGGAAAATCTACCGTCTGAGGTGCCGCAAACTTGTTAATAGAAAGCAGTCTATCATCTTTTGAAGTAAATTCAGATAAAACCTGTATCAGATGCTTTATGTCCGTTCTGATTTCCTGATCAGTCTCCGGAAGCTGATAGCCTATAGGGAAATAGACCATTGCTTTATCAGAATCAGCTTTAACACCTACAAATCTATCTCCATCTTCATTTGAATTCACATGGCAACGATTACGGATGTCTTCGCCATCAGCTACTTTCAAAGCTGAATCTATGTCCATTGAACATCACCACCTTACTGTTCAGATTCCGGATTTTGTAATGCATCTACCACGTTCTGCTTAAACATCTTGAAGCGCTGGATACCCTCTGCATACATGAATGCTCTGATTACACTTTCAAGACTTCTGTATTCTGTGGTTTCAAAAATAACTTCACGATTGAACTTGAAGGCATCATCCCACAGATATTTGATAACCTTTTCGGGGAATCTACGATTTTGCTTCATAGCAGTTCTGATTTCATCTAATCGAATATCATCTTCTTTGGAAATAATACCAGCACTCTCTTTTTTGCGTAAAGAATCATATTCTCCAGAAGACAAATCTCCCATTTTCTGATCCTTTTGCAAATCCATAAGACGAACAAAATAAGCTCCAAGACGCTTATCCTCAGAAGAAGACATTCTTACATTGTTTCCTACAATAATGCTGTTTATTTCTGTACAGAATACTTCCCATGTAATACCTGTATCTAAGATTTCAGCATCCGCCAGGTTTCTATCTACAATTTCAAAATTATTCTCAATCAAACGCATCTCCCAACGTCTTTGGAATGCTGTATCTAAGGTAAATACATTCTGATCAGAAGTATTCATCGTTCCGATAATCGAAAGATTTGACGGAATTTTAACTTTGTGTTTAGAATCACCGTAAACAATTTTTGCGATATTTGCATTTGTTATACCATATTCACTCGTTCCAATAGGCATACCATCATCATATTTTTCTGATGCAATCACTTTTCTATCTAACAATTGAAATACTTCTCCAAATATTGCAGGAGCATTACCTCGATTTATTTCTTCAATTACTAGAATATACTCTTCTGTTGGATTCAGATAAGCATCTTTCAAAATATTGGTAAACGGTCCTGCTGTAAATTGATAGCTTACTTGACCATCTTCTGCAACAACCGGTAGTATCTGACCAATAAAATCTGAATATGTATAATCTGGATGGAAAACTAATCTTTCAACATGGGTTCCTTTTTTACAATACTCATGTTCAATAGTCCAACTTTTCCCCGATCCTGGAACTCCATATAATAAAACATTCGTCCCCGTAGATATACGTGTCTTCTCCAGATCATCAAACGAAGCACCTTCCTGATCTGCATCTAAGCTATCTAATCCAATAACTTTAGTTGCATTCAGACGCAATAATGTTTCTACTCTTTTCTGATAATCATCAAGTCTATCTGAAATCACCGATTGAGCCGAAACACTTCCGCCAGAATATTTCAAGTATGGGTTCATACTATCAGATAACAGTGATTTCAATATTCTTAAAGAACCTTTTGCTTCCTTATCTCCATTTACATCTACTGGCTGATTAGTTTCCAATAATTTTCTATAAATGCTATTTTGATTGAAAATCACATCTTTTTCGCCATCAACTAGCTTAAACACTGCTCCCTCAGCTAATGCTGTGAGCAATTTCAATAAAATCAACTCACACTCAGGATCAAATGTGACATCTACTCCTATCCACGACAATAATACCCTTACAAAAGCTGACTCATTACTAGATATTACGCTGTGTATGATATCCATATTAACCGAATAAGCCAGCTTTTTAGGATAACGAATACCACCTGTTCGCTCTGCACTTGCTGCTTTACTTGAATCAACAAAACTTACCTTAGCTAATTTCCATACCAATTCAAATGCAACAATCAATGCTTCCATTTGAGACTTAAAAAGCTGATTATCATTAGCACATGAAATAACTTTCTGAATATCTATGTTCTCTTCTTCACATATCTCTGATAAATAATCTGACAGCCACTGTCTCAATTCTTGCGTTAATACAGTTTCTTTGTCCTTTTGTTCTGAAAAAACAAGTTCTGATGGATGATCAGCACATTCCCACAATAAAACAGAAAGTGCTAATGTGCCTTTAACATGTGGTAGTGACGATTTAATTCCCAATTTCAAATCAAGCTCATCATATGCCATAAGATTGTCAGGTCTATTCATTCTCTATCCCCTCCTTTATATCCTTCATAATTACACTAGCTATTGCAGCAGCAAGTTTGGGTGGAACTGCATTACCCACTTGCTTCATTTGTGATCCTTTATTACCAATAAATCTGAATGTATCTGGAAAGGATTGTATTCTTGCCGCTTCTCTAACAGTTATAGCTCTATCCAAATAAGGATGTGTAAATTTACCAGAAGAAGGTGTATCAAATCTTGTGGTTATAGTAACAGATATTTCATCCTTTCTCATTCTTGTCCAAGTTCCACTATAAATAGATTTTGTTAAATGTTCCTTGGGAAGAACTTCTTTCCCAGCATTGGGAGGAATCATTGCTAAACGCTCCAATGCGAGCTTAGAATGTTTGGTAACAACATGATTAAATAGTTTTCCTGAATCTCTTCTCATTTCCTTTTGATAGTCACTCTCTGGATCTGTACTGTAGGCTTGCTCTTCCTCACCTTCTCCTGAATTCAGATATGCTAAATCACTGATTGCATCCCATATATTAACAAATTTTATACAAGGAACAGGGAGCTGAGGGGCTTCTGAATCACGTTTTCCAATTATTACAGCTCTTCTTCTATTCTGTGGGACACCATAATCGGATGCATTCAGCACTCCCATATTGAGCTGATATCCCATAGAATTAAATAGTGTCTGTATTTCCTGTCGAAAGAAACCGCCTTCCGCTGTTAATAAATTAGGTACATTTTCCATTACAAAATACCTTGGTTTAACTAATTCTACAACCTTTACATAATACTTAAACAAGAAATTTCGTTCATCATGGATAGTTTTCCTTTGTCCTTTTTGAGAAAAACCCTGACAAGGAGGACCACCTATAATTACATCTATTTTCCCTTGAAAATCACCAAAGGTTTTTTCTAAGTCCAATTGTGTAATATCACCAACTACCATTTTAGTGTTTTTGTGATTTACTCGATATGCATTAGCTATTGATTCATCATACTCATTTGCCAATACAACATCAAAGCCTTCTTGTTCAAACCCAAGGGACATTCCTCCTACCCCTGCAAACAAATCGATTACTTTAGGTTTTATCATTTTTATGCCTCCTGGATTCTTTGGCTTGCCATATCAAAATATTCTTTTGATAATTCAATACCAATAAAATTTCGACCTGCTTTTTTGGCAGCAACTCCAGTTGTTCCGCTACCCATAAACGGATCTAATATATTGTCATCTACATTAGAAAGAACATCAACAAAATGGCGCATTAAACTTTCTGGTTTTTGAGTTGGATGTTTTCCATATTTTCGTTCACCATTTGGAGTAACAGAAGTCTCTACAAAATCATGTAAAACAGCCCCATTATTGTTGAATGTTCCTGTTCTGGTTTTATATGTGAAATAAATCCAAGCTTCCGTAGAATTAACAAAGTGTAGATTCATATTTCTTGGCATCGGATTTTTCTTATGCCAAATACCAGTTGTCTTATAATAAAAGCCATATTTTTCTGCTAACTTAATCACAGTTTCAACTTTAATAATAGCCATAAATACAATAATAGAACCACCTTTTTTCATAACTCTTGCGGCAGATTCAAAGAATTGTTCCATTGATTCAGACCATTCAGAAAAATCCATATTATCCCAACCTGCATCACCAAAAAAATTATCTCGCATTTTTTTTAAATTAGTATCTCTGTCTTTCATAAAATTCCCCAAATTATATGGCGGATCGGTAATTATCAAATCTATGGTGTTATCACCTATGGATTTCATAGCTTCTATACAATTGTCGTTATATAAATTAATTACTGACATACTACTTCCTTTCACACATTGAAAAATCAAAATTCATTAATATCAATTCCCTGTTCAAACATCCGTTGATATCTTTCGTACGACATAACCACCGCAATAGGCTTACCGTTTTTCTGAATAAATGCTGTATTATCGTTTTCTACAAGTCCTTTTATAAGTTTTGATGATTGTCCTCTGTTGAACTCTGCTATATTAAGGTGTTCCATTGGGCTTTTCACTCTTTTATCGCTCAATTACTTGTCCTCCATGAAATTACACATAATTATACTTATTACATTATATACAAAAGTAATTACTTTTACAATTCTTTTTACAATATTTTAATCATGTTTATTTACAATCTTAATTACAATTACTTTTATAATGATATAATATTCTTCTTTTTGTACAGTTTTTGATTTTATATGTTATAATTAATATAGATTTTTATACTATATTTAAAAGGAGCGTGATATTATGAGTTTTCTACTTGAAAACATCCAAACACCCTTATCTGAACAGACGGCTTATATATTAGGGGGAATTGTATCCGCCTGTTCTTATAATGAAGAACAATCCGCCTGGTTATTGCCTGTCATTCACAATCCCGGCAAAGTAACATCTACTGATTTACAATCACATCAGAACTCTCTCAAAAAAATACTTTCTGGTATGTATGCAAAGTTTATAAAAAAAACAGATGATAATTACAAAAAATACATGCAACCAAATAAGCAAGGCTTTGTTTTTTTAGTCAGTTCTGCTACAATAAAAACGCCTGAAAATCTCATAGAAACTTTCTCTGAACACATTATGATAGCTTCAGAAAAAGTAAGATGTGCTTTTATTACTGGAGCATTCGATGGGCGTAGTTCTTTGGACAAACATACCCGAATGCTTTCTCTGGACGAAAAACATCCTCTTTGTTCAGATCTAATCATTAACGTATTAAAAAGTCTGAAAATAACCGCTTCAATTAACAAGTCAAGGGATCGCATCACAGGAGGAAATCCACGAAAAAATCAAATCCGTATTTCTGCAGCTGATGTACCTGAATTTGCTAAAACAGTGGGACTTATTTCTCCAACAAGAGTAAAAGATATAGAAAATGCCAGTATTAGTAATTTCATCGAAGAGAAAGACAATAGCTTAAGCGGGCTCATTAAAATAAAAGGACTTCGTTTATCTAAACAACAACGCAAATTAAAAAAAGTAAGTGTTGATAAACGTTCTCACGAAGCAGGAGCCGACCAAAAATTAATTGATGAAATTTCATCAACTAAAATCACAAAGCCAACCAAAGAAGTCTCTTATACTGGTAAACCAAAGAAAAAAATTTCTACTGTTACTCAATCTCAAACAACAACTTTCCCACGAGACAAAAAGGTTTCACTAAAAGCCTTGAAAATTGCAAATTACACATGTGAGATTGATGCACAGCACCAGACCTTTATAAGAAAAAAAGATGATTTGCCATATACTGAACCGCACCATCTTGTTCCGATGGCATATTCTGACGATTTTGATGTTTCTTTAGATATCGAAGAAAACATCGTATCGCTCTGTAGTACATGTCATAACCAGGTGCATTACGGAAAGGATATCGAAATAATACTTAAGCCATTATATGAGCGTCGAAAAGATCTTCTTGCACGTGTTGGTATTTACATTACTTATGCCGAACTATTAAAAATGTATAAATAATAGCACGCATGATATCTCAAATATTGAGGTATCATGCTTTTCTACCATTCATCGGTAGTGTAAAATAGTTTGTGTTTTTGGTAAAAAATAACTCCTTTTTGGTAAGAATTCAGATATGACAATTCTTATCGAAAAGGAGTATTTTTTATGGCAGTTGCAAAGGAACAAATTCGACAGATCATCTCAGGAAACAACATTAATAGCGTTGCAGATATATACACGCTTCTGAAAGACAGTTTCAAGGATATCCTGCAGGAGCTGATGGAGGCAGAACTGGATGCAACTCCTGGCTACGAGAAAAACCATAAGGGAGATCTACAGACAGACAATAAAAGAAATGGTCATTCTACAAAAAACTTAAAGAGTCAATACGGTGAATTTCAAATCGATGTACCAAGAGACCGTAACGGTGAGTTTGAACCAAAACTCATCCCTAAATACCAGAGAGATATTTCCGGGATTGAGGAAAAAGTGATATCTTTATATGCCCGTGGTATGAGTACCGCAGGTCGCACCAATATGATACTTACAATTCCACTTTGTATGTGATAAACTATTATTATCCATATGGATACCTCCTGTGTATATTAGTGCGGTTGGCGAACCTACATTAATTATACCACCGGAGGTTTTTTTCTGTAAGCTGAAGCAATGCTGACTCACCTGCATAGCAGGTGGTTTATTTGTTTTCCAAAGCTCCGTTTTTCGGATCAGCGAAAAACTCCACAATGGCAAACAGGGCTTTGCCCTAACAATAAAAACGCCAGTGGAATACTCCACTGACTCCTTAAATTTTTGTATTCTACCCTATCACACTGGCACCAAATGGCATGAAAGAAAGTCTTGCCATCTTGAAAAACTGCTTTCCAAACGGAATTCCAACTATCGTAATACACCATATACAACCAACTATCAGATTTCCAAGTGCCATTTCCCAGCCAAAAAATACAATCCATATGAGATTTACCAAGAATGAAAACATACCAGTTCCATACACGATTTCTTTTCCAAACGGCCAGAATGCCAAAGTTGCAAATTTAAAGCATTGCAGGCCTATCGGAATTCCAATAATTGTAATACACCATATGCATCCTGCAAAAACCCATGCCAGTCCACCCAGCAATCCTCCAAATATAAACCAAAGGATATTACCTATAGTTCTCATGATAACACACCCCCTTAAAGTCCTCTGAAAATCTGATCAACATGATTTCTTCGATTTCCCAGCCAGCTTTACGGCAGAATCTCAAGCCAGTATCCATCTGGATCTACAATGAAATAGATTCCCATCGCTTCATTTTCGAAGCAAATACATCCCATCTCTTTGTGCTTCTTATACGCTGCCTCATAATCCTCTGCCTTGAATGCCAGGTGGAATTCACATTCACCCAGATTATATGGCTGTGGATGATCTTTAAGCCAGGTAAGTTCCAACTCAAAATCACTTACATCGTTGCTCAGATACACAATAATAAAATCATCGGTAGTTTTTCTTCTCACCTCGTGCAGATCAAGGGCATCGTTGTAAAATTTAATAGATCGGTCCAGATCTGATACATTGTAATTTTCATGAATCATCTTAAATTTCATAGTTCTTCTCCTTTTGTACATTCTGTGTTTCTAATACGTGACTTAGATGTCAAATCTCCACCCACAATCGCCATGATAAATCATTTGTTTTGTCATACCACCGTCAATACAGATGTTTTCACCTGTGATAAAGCCCGCTTTTTCAGAGCAAAGAAACAGTACCATATTGGCAATATCCATGGGAATTCTCCCCAAAATCGCTTTCTATTTCTGCTGCCACAACATTGGATATTCTTTTTCACCAGTAGCACCATCGAATCCTTCGCATTGGATATTAAACTCTTCTCTTTGGTAAAAAGAGAGAGCTCTGGTATTTTTCTGGTATACATTTAATCGTAATCTAACTTTTTTATTCTTGATATAATCTAATAAAAGTTTACCTATACCACATGACTGCATTTCATCAGAAACAAAAATACCGTGAATTAAAAACTTTATCCTCACACGACTGAAGTCGCGTGCTTCCAGACGCT
>NZ_JAJDMI010000076.1:0-5000 GCF_020593505.1 Blautia sp. DFI.3.45 | reverse complement strand
AGCACAGAAATCTCTCACCGTTTGGAATAGCAAGAAAGAAACTTACAAGCCTAGCAAGACCGCGCACTTAAGCGCAGGCCCGGCTGGACTCTCCATCTCTTGTCTTCTTGCCCAGTAAAAGCTCTCATGCTCTTGCCAAAACAAAAAAAAAAATCCATTTTCAAAATTATTAAATTTCTTTAATGATCCTTCCGCAGGTTCACCTACGGAAACCTTGTTACGACTTTTAGTTCCTCTAAATGACCAAGTTTGTCCAAATTCTCCGCTCTGAGATGGAGTTGCCCCCTTCTCTAAGCAGATCCTGAGGCCTCACTAAGCCATTCAATCGGTACTAGCGACGGGCGGTGTGTACAAAGGGCAGGGACGTAATCAACGCAAGCTGATGACTTGCGCTTACTAGGAATTCCTCGTTGAAGAGCAATAATTACAATGCTCTATCCCCAGCACGACGGAGTTTCACAAGATTACCAAGACCTCTCGGCCAAGGTTAGACTCGCTGGCTCCGTCAGTGTAGCGCGCGTGCGGCCCAGAACGTCTAAGGGCATCACAGACCTGTTATTGCCTCAAACTTCCATCGGCTTGAAACCGATAGTCCCTCTAAGAAGTGGATAACCAGCAAATGCTAGCACCACTATTTAGTAGGTTAAGGTCTCGTTCGTTATCGCAATTAAGCAGACAAATCACTCCACCAACTAAGAACGGCCATGCACCACCACCCACAAAATCAAGAAAGAGCTCTCAATCTGTCAATCCTTATTGTGTCTGGACCTGGTGAGTTTCCCCGTGTTGAGTCAAATTAAGCCGCAGGCTCCACTCCTGGTGGTGCCCTTCCGTCAATTCCTTTAAGTTTCAGCCTTGCGACCATACTCCCCCCAGAACCCAAAGACTTTGATTTCTCGTAAGGTGCCGAGTGGGTCATTAAAAAAACACCACCCGATCCCTAGTCGGCATAGTTTATGGTTAAGACTACGACGGTATCTGATCATCTTCGATCCCCTAACTTTCGTTCTTGATTAATGAAAACGTCCTTGGCAAATGCTTTCGCAGTAGTTAGTCTTCAATAAATCCAAGAATTTCACCTCTGACAATTGAATACTGATGCCCCCGACCGTCCCTATTAATCATTACGATGGTCCTAGAAACCAACAAAATAGAACCAAACGTCCTATTCTATTATTCCATGCTAATATATTCGAGCAATACGCCTGCTTTGAACACTCTAATTTTTTCAAAGTAAAAGTCCTGGTTCGCCAAGAGCCACAAGGACTCAAGGTTAGCCAGAAGGAAAGGCCCCGTTGGAAATCCAGTACACGAAAAAATCGGACCGGCCAACCGGGCCCAAAGTTCAACTACGAGCTTTTTAACTGCAACAACTTTAATATACGCTATTGGAGCTGGAATTACCGCGGCTGCTGGCACCAGACTTGCCCTCCAATTGTTCCTCGTTAAGGTATTTACATTGTACTCATTCCAATTACAAGACCCGAATGGGCCCTGTATCGTTATTTATTGTCACTACCTCCCTGAATTAGGATTGGGTAATTTGCGCGCCTGCTGCCTTCCTTGGATGTGGTAGCCGTTTCTCAGGCTCCCTCTCCGGAATCGAACCCTTATTCCCCGTTACCCGTTGAAACCATGGTAGGCCACTATCCTACCATCGAAAGTTGATAGGGCAGAAATTTGAATGAACCATCGCCAGCACAAGGCCATGCGATTCGAAAAGTTATTATGAATCATCAAAGAGTCCGAAGACATTGATTTTTTATCTAATAAATACATCTCTTCCAAAGGGTCGAGATTTTAAGCATGTATTAGCTCTAGAATTACCACAGTTATACCATGTAGTAAAGGAACTATCAAATAAACGATAACTGATTTAATGAGCCATTCGCAGTTTCACTGTATAAATTGCTTATACTTAGACATGCATGGCTTAATCTTTGAGACAAGCATATGACTACTGGCAGGATCAACCAGATAACTATCTTAAAAGAAGAAGCAACAAGCAGTAAAAAAGAAAGAAACCGAAATCTCTTTTTTTTTTTCCCACCTATTCCCTCTTGCTAGAAGATACTTATTGAGTTTGGAAACAGCTGAAATTCCAGAAAAATTGCTTTTTCAGGTCTCTCTGCTGCCGGAAATGCTCTCTGTTCAAAAAGCTTTTACACTCTTGACCAGCGCACTCCGTCACCATACCATAGCACTCTTTGAGTTTCCTCTAATCAGGTTCCACCAAACAGATACCCCGGTGTTTCACGGAATGGTACGTTTGATATCGCTGATTTGAGAGGAGGTTACACTTGAAGAATCACAGTCTTGCGACCGGCTATTCAACAAGGCATTCCCCCAAGTTTGAATTCTTTGAAATAGATTGCTATTAGCTAGTAATCCACCAAATCCTTCGCTGCTCACCAATGGAATCGCAAGATGCCCACGATGAGACTGTTCAGGTTAAACGCAAAAGAAACACACTCTGGGAATTTCTTCCCAAATTGTATCTCTCAATACGCATCAACCCATGTCAATTAAACACGCTGTATAGAGACTAGGCAGATCTGACGATCACCTAGCGACTCTCTCCACCGTTTGACGAGGCCATTTACAAAAACATAACGAACGACAAGCCTACTCGAATTCGTTTCCAAACTCTTTTCGAACTTGTCTTCAACTGCTTTCGCATGAAGTACCTCCCAACTACTTTTCCTCACACTTGTACTCCATGACTAAACCCCCCCTCCCATTACAAACTAAAATCTTACTTTTATTTTCTTTTGCCCTCTCTGTCGCTCTGCCTTAACTACGTATTTCTCGCCGAGAAAAACTTCAATTTAAGCTATTCTCCAAAAATCTTAGCGTATATTTTTTTCTTTTTTTTTTTCCAAAGTGACAGGTGCCCCGGGTAACCCAGTTCCTCACTTTTTTTTACTGCGGAAGCGGAAGCGGAAAATACGGAAGCGGAAAATACGGAAGCGGAAAATACGGAAGCGGAAAATACGGAAACGCGCGGGAACATACAAAATATACCTTTCTCACACAAGAAATATATGCTACTTGCAAAATATCATACCAAAAAACTTTTCACAACCGAAACCAAAACCAACGGATATCATACATTACACTACCACCATTCAAACTTTACTACTATCCTCCCTTCAGTTTCCCTTTTTCTGCCTTTTTCGGTGACGGAAATACGCTTCAGAGACCCTAAAGGGAAATCCATGCCATAACAGGAAAGTAACATCCCAATGCGGACTATACCACCCCACCACACTCCTACCAATAATGGTAACTATTCTATGTTTTCTTACTCCTATGTCTATTCATCTTTCATCTAACTACCTAATACTATGCAAAAATGTAAAATTATCACACAAAACATAAACAATCAAAATCAGCCATTTCCGCACCTTTTCCTCTGTCCACTTTCAACCGTCCCTCCAAATGTAAAATGGCCTATCGGAATACATTTCCTACATCCTAACTACTATAAAACAACCTTTAGACTTACGTTTGCTACTCTCATGGTCTCAATACTGCCGCCGAAATTCTGTCCCACATACTAAATCTCTTCCCGTCATTATCGCCCGCATCCGGTGCCGTAAATGCAAAACAAATACCATCTATGTCTTCCACACCATCATTTTACTATGCCTGCCACCATCCATTTGTCTTTTGCACCATATCTTCATAACCTGTCACCTTGAAACTACCTCTGCATGCCACCTACCGACCAACTTTCATGTTCTGTTTCGACCTACCTCTTGTAAATGACAAATCACCTTTTTCATCGTATGCACCTTATTCTCCACATCACAATGCACTATTGCTTTTGCTTTTTCACCTCTCATATCCTATTGCTATTAGATGAAATATAATAAAAATTGTCCTCCACCCATAACACCTCTCACTCCCACCTACTGAACATGTCTGGACCCTGCCCTCATATCACCTGCGTTTCCGTTAAACTATCGGTTGCGGCCATATCTACCAGAAAGCACCGTTTCCCGTCCGATCAACTGTAGTTAAGCTGGTAAGAGCCTGACCGAGTAGTGTAGTGGGTGACCATACGCGAAACTCAGGTGCTGCAATCTTTATTTCTTTTTTTTTTTTTTTTTTTTTTCTTCTAGTTTCTTGGCTTCCTATGCTAAATCCCATAACTAACCTACCATTCGATTCAGAAAAATTCGCACTATCCAGCTGCACTCTTCTTCTGAAGAGTTAAGCACTCCATTATGCTCATTGGGTTGCTACTACTTGATATGTACAAACAATATTCTCCTCCGATATTCCTACAAAAAAAAAACACTCCGGTTTTGTTCTCTTCCCTCCATTTCCCTCTCTTCTACGGTTAATCCTTTCCTCTTCGTCTTTTTCTACACCCTCGTTTAGTTGCTTCTTTTTCCTTCCCGCTTTCCTGCACTAACATTTTGCCGCAGTACACTATACGATCGTAGTACATCTTACAACTCCGCATACCGCGTCGCCAAAAATTTACTTCGCCAACCATTCCATATCTGTTAAGTATACATGTATATATATTGCACTGGCTATTCATCTTGCACTTTTCCTCTTTCTTCTTCCCAGTAGCCTCATCCTTTTACGCTGCCTCTCTGGAACTTGCCATCATCATTCCCTAGAAACTGCCATTTACTTAAAAAAAAAAAAAATGTCCCCACCATCACTGTTCACTTGTCTCTTACATCTTTCTTGGTAAAATCGTAGTTCGTAGTATTTTTTTTCATATCAAAGGCATGTCCTGTTAACTATAGGAAATGAGCTTTTCTCAATTCTCTAAACTTATAAAAGCACTCATGTTTGCCGCTCTGATGGTGCGGAAAAAACTGCTCCATGAAGCAAACTGTCCGGGCAAATCCTTTCACGCTCGGGAAGCTTCGTGAAAGCCCTTCTCTTTTAACCCATCTTTGCAACGAAAAAAAAAAAAAAGAAAATAAAAAATAAAAAGACCAAATAGTAAATGGTACACTCTTACACACTATCAT
>NZ_JAJDMI010000075.1:0-9464 GCF_020593505.1 Blautia sp. DFI.3.45 | reverse complement strand
GGCGTATCCGCCGATATTCAGTCTGACGCCTAAAGCGTCTGGAAGCACGTGACTTTAGTCATGTGAGGTTTACTTTACAGGAATCAGTTGTAGGCGAACAGATTTTTGTGTATAATCATAAAGATATATGCCTGTTCAGGCACAAAAAATATTTCGAGAGATGTAAACGGTAACCGGTACATATTTTGAATCTGAAAGATTGTTGCAGAAATCAACTTGTTGATCAGCATGGTTGTTTGTAAAATAATGTACCGTACAGGAAGAAGACAGGAGAAAATATGAGCGATATTTATAGTACATTAAATCCTCAGCAGCAGGAAGCGGTTTACCATACAGAAGGTCCACTGCTGATCCTTGCGGGAGCGGGTTCGGGAAAGACAAGAGTACTTACCCACCGCATTGCTTACCTGATAGATAAAAAGGGAATCAATCCCTGGAACATTCTGGCTATCACATTTACAAATAAAGCAGCCAGTGAGATGAGAGAACGTGTAGATAAAATAGTGGGATTTGGTTCCGAGAGCGTATGGGTTTCCACATTCCATTCTACCTGTGTGCGTATTCTGCGTCGTTATATTGACCGTCTTGGATATGATACCAGATTTGCTATTTATGACACAGAAGATCAGAAAACTCTGATGAAAGAAGTGTGCAGAAAACTGAATATTGATACCAAGAAAACAAAGGAACGTTCTCTTTTGGCGCAGATTTCCCATGCAAAAGATGAACTGATCACACCGGATGAGATGGAACTGAATGCAGGTGGGGACTTTGTTAAAAAGAAGGTTGCTGAGGTATATCGGGAATATCAGGCTGCTTTGCGCAGAAATAATGCGCTGGATTTTGATGATCTGATCGTAAAGACCGTAGAGCTTTTTCAGAACTGCGGAGATGTTCTGGAAAACTATCAAGAACGTTTCAGATATATCATGGTGGATGAGTATCAGGATACCAATACTGCACAGTTTAAATTTATCAGCCTGTTGGCCTCTAAATATGAAAACCTCTGTGTAGTCGGTGATGATGACCAGTCTATCTATAAATTCCGTGGTGCAAATATTGGAAATATTCTTGGATTTGAGCATGTTTTTCCAGATGCAAAAGTTATCCGTCTGGAACAGAATTACCGTTCCACAAAGAATATTCTGAATGCAGCCAATGCGGTGATCGCAAATAATACCTCACGTAAATCAAAAACACTCTGGACTGAGAATTCGGAGGGGGAACGAATCCATTTCCGCCAGTTCATGAACGGATATGAGGAAGCAGAGTATGTGGTAGGCGAGATTTCCAGAGCTCACAGAGAGAATGGTGCGAAGTATAAAGACTGTGCAGTTCTGTACAGGACCAATGCACAGTCACGACTCTTTGAAGAGAAGTGTCTTCTTGCGAATATCCCTTACAAGATTGTAGGCGGTGTGAATTTCTATGCGCGTAAAGAAATCAAAGACCTGTTATGTTATCTGAAGACAATTGACAATTCCAGAGATGATCTGGCAGTCCGCCGTATCATCAATGTACCGAAGCGTGGAATCGGAGCCACAACTCTTGGCAGAATACAGGATTATGCGGATAAAATGAGTGTGAGTTTCTATGATGCCTTGCGTGTGGCAGAGGAGGTCCCGTCTATTGGAAGAAGCCTTTCAAAGATTGATGGATTTGTAACCTTTATTCAGAGTTTAAAGAGTAAGGCAGAGTCTTATACAGTACGTGAACTTCTGGAAGAAGTGATTGAACTTACCGGATATGTGGCAGAGCTGCAGGCTGAAGATACAGATGAATCGAAGGCAAGAATCGAGAATATTGATGAACTTATTTCCAAGACAGAATCCTATCAGGAAGCAATGGAAGAACAGGGACAGACTGCCACACTTTCAGGTTTTCTCGAGGAGATTGCACTGATCGCAGACATTGACAGCGTGGATCCGGATCAGGATTATGTGCTTCTTATGACACTACATAGTGCCAAAGGTCTGGAGTTTCCGAGAGTATTTCTCGCAGGAATGGAAGATGGGATGTTTCCGTCTTATATGTCCATTATATCAGATGACAGATCTGATCTGGAAGAAGAGAGAAGGCTCTGTTATGTGGGTATCACAAGAGCTATGGAGGATCTGACGCTGACAAGTGCCAGACAGCGGATGCTCCGGGGAGAAGTACAGTATAATAAAGTATCCAGATTTGTACGTGAAATTCCGCGGGAGCTTGTGGATCTGGGACAGGAAGCTCAGGAAAAGAAGAAAAAGATTGAAGAGATGATTCAGGCAGACAGAAACCTTGCAAAAATGAAAATGGCTTTTGAGACGAAAACATTCAAGCCCAGAGAATTTAAGGTGACGAAGGCTGCTGCACTGGATTACGAAGTGGGAGACACTGTCCGCCACATTAAATTTGGTGTAGGAATTGTTAAAGACATTGTAGACGGCGGAAGAGATTATGAAGTCACTGTTGATTTTGACAAAGTGGGAATAAAGAAAATGTTCGCAGGATTTGCAAAGCTGAAAAAAATATAGTAATGGGGCAGGTGACTTAAGTCACCTGCGGAGGCTGCGAAAAGCAATAAGCAGTAAGACGAACGATTTTATCCGCTTTATATATGAGACAGGAGTTCAGGAAGTTTCATAAGACTGTCAAATTCATGATCAGGGATGATTTCTGAAGTCTTCTCATGGCTGGGATTAAACCAGATTGTGCGGATTCCGGCATTGATGCCGCCCTGGATATCAGAGGTCAGGCTGTCCCCGATGATTACTGCTGTTTCCTTATGGAAATCAGGGATTCTGGAGAAACAGCAGTCAAAGTATTCCCTGCCCGGTTTATTGTATCCCAGTTCTTCGGAGATAAAAATACCCTCAAAGTAACGGGAAATTCCGGAACTTTTAAGCCGTCCCTTCTGGACACTTAAGGTACCGTTTGTAACCAGATACATCCGGTATTGACCGTAAAGAGTTTCGAGCAATTCTTCTGCACCATCTATGAAATAGTGTCCCTGGGCCAGAAGAGTTTCATAGGTATGTGCAGCTTCTTTTGCAGGTATATCCACATTCAGCTCTGCAAAAAGAAGCCGGAATCTCCGAAGCTTTACCTGGTCTCTGGTGATCTTGCCCTGTTCAAGAAGCTTCCACTGGGCGAGGTTGAGCTCACTGTAACGCTTCAGAACTGAAGGCTCGGGAACAATGTGAAAACTTTTCAGAGTTTTTGCGATAGCTGCTCTTTCTGCCCGGTTAAAATCAAGTAATGTATTATCAAGATCAAAAAAAAGTGTTTCTACCATAAGTATTTATCCTCTCTTATCAGATCGTTGCTGTCGGCATATTTTTAAGTCAGGGGCAAAATTCATTCCAGATTGCCTGCGGCAATGGAATTTTGGCTTGTATGTCTCGGGATTGTGTGAACAGTAACCCCCTGATATCATTATAATAAAGAAACTAACAAAAGTATAGAATAAATGCAGATATCTTATGGTAAAATTACAGAAAAAGTGTTATAATAATTTCATTAAACAGCAGACGGCAGAAGTGTTAAGTGTCAGCTGATGAATTATTGAGAGGATGGTGCGATTATGAATATCAAAATTGAAGAATTATTATCAGCATTAAACAGAAAAGAAGAAGAGAAAGAAAAAAATACAGTCCTCTGGGTACTGGCAATCATTGGCGCAGTTGCAGCAGTAGCAGGTATCGCATTTGCTGTATATCATTTCTTTGCTCCGGATTATCTGGAAGATTTTGAAGAGGATTTTGACGATGACTTCGACGATTATTTCGAAGATGAAGAAGAATAATTACCTGTAATATGAAAATGAAAGAATAGCTCCGGCTTATACCGGGGCTATTTTTATGGAGGTTATATGAAAAAAGGCGAAATTTATGAAGGCGTGATTGAGAAAGTAGATTTTCCCAATAAGGGAATTGTGATAACAGACGGACAAAAAGTTACCGTAAAGAACGGAATGCCCGGACAGAAAGTCCGTTTTATGATCAATAAGAAGCGTTCCGGACGTGCAGAGGGAAGACTTCTGGAAGTGTTGGAGAAGTCTCCGCTTGAAACAAGAGAACCGGTCTGTAGCATTTTTCCGGAATGTGGAGGATGCATGTATCAGACCATGTCCTATGAAAACCAGCTCAAAATGAAAGAATGTCAGGTTCGTGAACTGTTGGATGGTGCATTGAACGGCACTGATTACCAGTGGGAGGGAATTCATGGAAGTCCCATTGAATTCAGATATCGAAATAAAATGGAATTCTCCTTTGGTGATGCATATAAGGATGGTCCGTTGACGCTGGGTCTGCACAAAAAAGGCAGTACCTATGATGTTCTTACAGCAGATGACTGTCAACTGGTTCATGAAGATATGACGAAAATCCTGACTTGTGTGCATGAATACTTCCTGAAACGAAACGTTTCCTATTATAAAAAGATGCAGCATACAGGATATCTGCGCCATCTGCTTCTCCGCCGCGGTGTGACTACAGGAGAGATTCTGGTCCATGTGATTACCACCAGTCAGGAAGAACATGATCTGGAATCTCTGAAAGAAGAACTTCTTGCACTTCCGCTGGAGGGTAAAATTGTGGGAATCATGCATATTATCAATGATTCTCTTTCTGATGTGGTGCAGAGTGATGAGACACGTATCCTTTACGGTCAGGATTTCTTTTATGAAACGCTTCTGGGACTGCGATTTAAGATCAGTACATTTTCATTTTTCCAGCCTAATTCACTGGCTGCGGAAGTGCTTTATTCTATTGTACGTGAGTATATCGGAGATACGAAGGATAAAGTAGTGTTCGACCTTTACAGCGGAACCGGAACGATCGCCCAGCTTGCAGCCTCCGTAGCGGACGAAGTGATAGGTGTGGAAATTGTGGAAGAGGCAGTAGAAGCTGCAAAGCAGAATGCAGCACTGAATAACCTGAGTAATTGTAAATTTATTGCAGGGGATGTCCTTAAAGTCCTGGATGATCTGACGGAGAAACCGGATGTGATCATTCTGGATCCGCCAAGGGATGGAATCCATCCCAAAGCATTGCCGAAGATTCTTTCTTATGGGGTAGACCATATTGTATATATTTCCTGCAAAGCGACCAGCCTGGCAAGAGATCTTCCGGCATTTCTGGCGGCAGGATATAAGCTGGAAAAAGCCTGCTGCGTTGATCAATTTTGCCAGACTGTTCACGTCGAGACGGTTGTTAAATTATCCCTCAAAAAAGATACACCGAAAATTGAGGTAACAATGGAGCCTGATGAAGAGAGTAATTACACACCAGAAGAAAAGGCTACTTATCAGAAGATTAAGGAGTATGTGAAGGACAAGTATGGTGTGCATGTGCATACTTCTTACATTGCACAGGTAAAACGGATGTGTGGTCTGGATATGGGCGAGAATTATAATAAGTCTAAGAAGGAGAATCCAGAAGTGAAGCAGTGTCCGCAGGAGAAGGTGGAGTATATTAAGGATGCGTTGAGGCACTTCGAGCTGATTTGGTAACTGTATATTAGTATGCCACGGCATTATTATAAAAAGTTCCTCTCGAAGCAGTAATTAAGTCAATCTTAAAGTAGGGAAAGGATTTTTATATCAAACTCAAAATCGATTAATATTAAGTAAGTATTACGACAAAGGAGATAGTAGAAAATGGCATTTACAAGTGAGACTAAAAAAGAACTAGAGAATTACATATCAGGACATTTACCTAATAAAGAGTGGTATGAGTCACATTTTTATCCATTTATTGAGAATAAAAGTTTGAGAGATAGACTTATTGTAGAATTTATAAATGCGAGAAAAATTTATAAATTCTTTGAGGGTTTACAAGCTTCGGACGAGCTTTTATTAGCTCAGATAAAGACACAGGTAATAATGTATGTGTCTATTCAAGAGGCGGTTGTTAATTATTTGTTGTTTGAACTATTTGAGGAAACGAATACAGTAAAAAATCTTCTGTTTCAAGAACGCTTGGTCAAAATTGGAATACCAGGACATAAATTGGAAAAAATAGCCAAAGAACTGGAACATGATAAAAAAGATATTATTCCATGCTATAATAAGGTTCAAGCTGTTGATAAAACTAAAATTCGCTATGAACAAAAAGTAGCAGCATTATTAGAGCTGAATCTGATAAGTAAAGGATTGGCAGATGATTTAGTCAAATTATATGAATACAGAAATACTGTTCATATAGAGGCTGAAATGAAAAAGAAACTAGTGTATGACCTAAGTATGGGAGAATTAGCATATAGGAGAGTAGAAGGATTAAGTATAGAAGTGAGCAATGCACTAGAAAAACTAGAATCCACCTAAGGGTTTTAAAAGGATTCAAAAATTACAAGTATTGACACCGCTTCGCCCATGACGATAAATCAAGGGTTGAGGTGGTGTCATTTCTTATAGTCATAAGTAGTCAGAGAAGGAGGTTGAAAATACCTTTTTTTTATACCCATTTTTAAGGAGGTGGTGTCAAAAAGCATACATAAATACCGGGACGTTTCGTAAATGGATGTCCAAACATTTGGGGACTGTTTATCAGTCCTTTTTTAGTAGTTTCAAAAAGTACACATTTCAGGACTAAGGAAAGGAGCGAATAATCATGAAGAGATATGGTTATCACAGAACAAGTACAAGAGAACAGCATTTAGACAGAGGCATCAAGGAGATTACAGCCTATTGTGAGCAGAACAATCTGGAGCTGGAAAAGATATTCACTGACCAGCAGACAGGAAAGAATTTTAATCGTCCAAGATATCAGGTATTAAAAGAGGATGTATCAAGAGCAGGTGACAAGTTGATTATTACTGAGGTAGACAATTTTACAAGCTATAAAAATTACAACATATGGCTTATAGAATTGAAAAGGAATATATCGGGAAAAGTAATTTGTGTCACCCGTGGTGACACAAATTGGAAAGATAAATCAAGATAGTTAAAAAAGGAATTACTTCGGTAGTTCTTTTTTCTTACCAAAAACAAGAACAGGAGGTTAAAAAAAATGCTAAAAATATTCAGAAAGGACTCACTGACTCCACAGACAGAACGCATTTACAAAGTGCCATTATTTCACCGATTGGGGAGCTGCCTGATACCATTAGATGCCACGGAACGTTTGCGAGCATTACACAGTTATTATCGCATGGGTGACGAGGCATCTTTTTCTTTTAACTGGAATGAATATCTGCATCTGAAACGGGACTGGAGAAATGACATTATCAATACTTCTTTGCGGGAGCATCCGGAATATTTGGAAATGGAGGGTGGAAGCTGCGCCTGTGTGATGTTTATCAGAAAATATCCGAACGGTTTGACGGATCAATTCTTAAATGAACTGACAAACATGGACTTTCCAATCATTTATTCAATGGATGTGGAGCCGCTCGACAATGATGTGGCATATCAGATGGTGATGAAAAAGTACATGTCTAATGAGCGAAGCATTAACCGTGAGCAGGAGTTGAAAAACGAAAATGGAGATTATTCTACCAACATCAATTACGAGAGGAGAAAGCAGCAAAGAGACACGGAGGAGATGCTTGATCGTATTTCTTCGTTTGATGAGCGGCTTCTTTATGTGGGGATCACCATTGTGGTAAAAGCTGGTTCGATGGAAGAACTGGAGGAGCGGACAGAAAAGGTGCGTATCATTGGAAAAACACACAACATGGACATTGTTCCACATTCGTATCGACAGCTTGATGCCTTGAATACATCATTGCCGACGGGAGCAAGATTTGTTGATACAATGCGGACAATTACCTCTGAGGAACTTTCCATTTTCATTCCGTTTAATGCGCAGGAGATTCATGATGATTTGGGATACTGCTATGGCTTTAATAAGGTATCCAAAAATCTGATCATAGGAAACCGTAAATTATTAAAGAATGGAAACGGGATGGTGTTTGGTGTTCCGGGTTCCGGAAAGTCCTATAATGAGAAATCCGAGATGGGGCAGGTGTTATGTTTTTCAAAGGATGACATTATCGTGGTAGATCCAATGGGTGAATATAAAGACATTGCTGCAGCGTGGGGCGGTCAGTATATCAATCTGACACAGTCTGCGGAAAATGTCTTTTATGTCAATCCGTTCCATGTACCGGATGTTGTGCCGGACATTGACCGCTTTGTGGCGGAAAAAGCAGAGTTTGCCTATCTGTACCGGAATGAGCCAGAACTTAATCGATGCACAGAGAAACCGTTCTACGAAAACAATGGTTTCCAATTCCGAATTTATGCTTTTGCTGGATCAGGGAACAATGGACAAGGAAGCGGTAGAAGATTTGTTTGATATTTCTTCCGAGCAGCTTGCCTGTGTGAATGGAGCAGAGCCGGGAATGGGACTTATCCGGTTTGGCGATAAGATTGTCCCACTTGATAATACAATAGAAAAAGATAACAATCTTTATCAGCTATTTAATACCAATTTCCATGAGATGGTATTGGATGAAAAAAGTACTTGACAATACGGTACACCGTATATATAATACAGACATACGGTACACCGTATGAAAGGAGGCGCTAATAATGAGAGCTCAGGACAGATGGAACAAGAAAGCAGGATACATAAGCAAGTCATACAAAGTCAATCAGAACATTGCAGATGATTTTGCTAGTTCCTGTAAGGAAATGGGAGTTTCTCAATCTGGAGAGTTGCTAAAATTTATGAGCGAATTTATAAAGAAGAACTTGAAAGGAGAAAAGAAAATGAGAGTAATGACTAAGTATACTCAAGATGGTGAATGTGCAGGAATGGTTGAGATGGCGATAAATCAAGTTGTTTATCAATACGACAATACGGAAATTGAAAATGAGGAAAAAAGGATTTTGAAGGAATGTGAACAGATGGGAAAAGGAGGAAGATGCGATAACTGTTTAGATTTCAAGAAAGACTTTGATGTTCCAAATGCCAGGGAAACGGTTTCATTAGA
Organism: Blautia sp. DFI.3.45; assembly: GCF_020593505.1. NCBI lineage: Bacteria > Bacillati > Bacillota > Clostridia > Lachnospirales > Lachnospiraceae > Blautia > Blautia sp. DFI.3.45. Next base: position 545 of record NZ_JAJDMI010000075.1, on the reverse strand, counting down.
AGACTTTTGTGAAATCGGTCGTTATGTTAAAAGCATTTATCTGCGTGATGTTGCATTGATGCGTTTGGTAATAGAAAAAAAACTTATGCCTGTTCGTATACGATACAGCAATGAAATGGAGTTAAATATTAACTATTCCCATGGCAATATGATCTTTACTTTACAAATGGATTTGTTCCCGTTTGATGTTTATGTTGTTATTTAATTTATCGAGTGAATTTTTCAAGGCATACAAAGATAAGCTTTGTGTGCCTTATTTGTCTATATGGAAAAAATTATTTAACGAAGAAATGAGAAGGAGAAATTATGGATCATCTAGACAAATTCCCCTTTCGTAGTTAAGATTGAGTATATCTATCATATACACGAACGTACATTCGATTCAAGAAAATACGGATAGTTTTAAATTGATTGTGTCAATTTACAATCAATTTCTATTCAATGTGGTTTTCCGGCAAGTTCTGTAAAATAAGCTCAGATCAAAACAATAACGGGAGGAGCTTATGCAACAGAATATTGAATTTGAGCGGTGCATTGATTTTCTG
>NZ_JAJDMI010000074.1:0-9760 GCF_020593505.1 Blautia sp. DFI.3.45 | reverse complement strand
GCAATCTGGAATGAATTTTGGCTACGTTACTGTGAACGGAGTGAACAGTAACTAAATATTCTCCGGACAGGAAAAGGCAGTAAATAATAAGGCAATAAATAGCAAGGAGGACATCACAAATGGCAAAACGTGGAGGATTCCCGGGAATGGGTATGCCGGGAAATATGAATAATCTTATGAAACAGGCGCAGAAAATGCAGCGCCAGATGGAAGAGAACCAGAAAGCTCTGGAAGAGAAAGAATTTACGGCTACTGCAGGAGGCGGAGCTGTAGAGGTAACTATCTCCGGTAAGAGAGAGGTGACAAAAGTAAAGCTTCAGGAGGAAGTTGTAGATCCGGATGACATCGAAATGCTGGAAGATCTCATCGTTGCAGCTACAAACGAAGCACTTCGCAAAGTGGAAGAAGAATCTACAGCTGTTATGTCTAAACTGACAGGTGGTCTGGGCGGACTTGGCGGAGGTCTTCCATTCTGATGGAATACTACAGCAGTCATATCAATAAGCTGATCGAACAGCTTTCCCATCTTCCGGGAATCGGTGCGAAATCAGCACAGAGACTGGCATTTCATATCGTGAATATGCCAAAGGATCAGGTAGAGCAGCTTACCTCTTCCATTACCGGTGCCAGAGAGAATGTACAGTATTGCAAGTGCTGCTGTACTCTGACAGACAGAGAGATCTGTCCCATCTGCAGCAATGATAAGCGCGATCATTCAGTGATCATGGTGGTAGAGAATACAAGAGATCTTGCAGCTTATGAAAAAACAGGCAAGTTTGATGGCGTTTATCATGTTCTTCATGGTGCAATCTCTCCAATGCTTGGAATCGGGCCGGATGATATCAAACTGAAAGAACTCATGCAGCGTCTGGCAAAGGATGAGGTAAAGGAAGTGATTATTGCTACCAATTCCAGTCTGGAGGGGGAAACAACGGCAATGTATATCAGTAAGCTGATCAAACCTACCGGGATCAAAGTCAGCAGGATTGCAAGCGGAGTTCCGGTAGGAGGAGATCTGGAATATATTGACGAAGTGACTCTTTTACGTGCTCTTGAGGGGCGTGTGGAGCTTTAAGGTTACTGTTCTGACAAAAGATCATCGGAAAAGGAGGCATCACTTTGTCTAAAAAGAAAGCAACTTCTTCTGACGTGGCAAAGAGGGCAGGAGTCTCCCAGGCAACTGTTTCCATGGTCCTGAATAAGAAATATAATGTTTCTTTTTCCAGAGAAACAGTGGAGAAGGTAGAGCAGGCAGCCAGAGAATTAGGCTATCATCTTCCCGGACGAAAGAACAGAAAAGAAAGCCGGAAAGAGAAGCTGATCGTTGTTTTTTGCCCTACGCTTACAAGCCCGTATTATGTATTGCTTCTGCAGGGGATTGAAGCAGTGGCGAACAAGCAGGGATATGGTGTCTTTATCTGTAATACACAGAGAGATCCCCGTCTGGAGGAGAAGTATCTGCGCATGATGGGTACAATAGAGCCGCTTGGCATTATCTACTGCTGTAATCCAAATCCGGATTTTCAGCAGCAGGTAGAGGAACTGGCGCAGACAATCCCACTGGTTATCATCAGTAATAAAGAGAAAACTACAACTATAGATGCCATTAATCAGGATAATACAGTTGTGGGAAGGATGATGGCAAGACATCTGCTTGATCTGGGGCACAGAGATGTAGCGTTTATCACTCCGCCCCTGACAAGGAGACAATGGCAGAGAACAAAACGTGTAAATGGTTTTGTGAAAGAGTTTGAGAAAGAAGGCCTGAAGGATCATGTGATCATTAAGGCTGCGGATGAAGCTATCGATATGCAGATCCCACGGATGGATTCGGAATATTCGATGGGTTATGAGCTTACTATGGAGCTTCTGGATGAAGGCAGGGAATTTACAGCTATTGCAGGCCAGAATGATATGATGGCTATTGGTGCGCTGGATGCTCTCCATGAAGCAAGGATTCATGTACCCAAGGATGTATCGGTGATTGGGTGCGATAATATCTTTTATTCGGGAATACGGAAGATCTCTCTTACTACGATCGATCATTTCGTAGCCCTTAAAGGCAGAGATGCCTGTGATATTATACTGCGCAAAATCGATGAGCAGGACCGTTTTCTCACAGATTCTGCTCCTGTCAGTCTCTATAATATTGAATATACCCCCAAGCTGATAGCGAGACGCACTACGGGGTATATCAGAACCAAAAAAAATAATTAAATACGTCGAATGAAAATTATTAATAATAATTTATCGAAACTGCAGAACAGTTATTTGGTATAGAGCTGTGTGGCGAGGTAGATTGCGAATATCTACCCGGCAGGCATTTTCTGGAAACGTACCAAAATTTCAGGATGTGCGGCTGAAATCCGATATCAGAAATGATTTCTGACGGAGGTTTCCTGCAACAGCAAAGACAGCGAACAGTTACGAAAAGAAATGGTTATAAAACATATTGTATATTGCATGTTGATAACAACGAATATATGCTTTGACTGAAAAATAAAGAATTAATAAGACATGCAATTATTAATAAAGAAATTATTAATAATCTTTTGCCACGCTTGACCTGAATGTAAAGTCTGTTATAATGAAACCATCAGATCAATGAACGATTATGACAAGCAAAAATCAGGAGGGTTAAGAACATGAAATTTTTTATTGACACAGCAAAAGTAGAAGATATTAAGGCAGCTAATGATATGGGTGTAATCTGTGGTGTTACCACAAATCCGTCTCTTATCGCAAAAGAAGGAAGAGATTTCAAGGAAGTAATCAAAGAGATCACATCTATCGTAGACGGACCGATCAGCGGTGAAGTAAAAGCTACTACAACAGATGCAGAAGGAATGATCAAAGAGGGACGTGAGATTGCAGCCATTCATCCGAATATGATTGTTAAAATTCCTATGACAGTAGAAGGTCTGAAAGCAGTTAAGGTTCTTCATGCAGAAGGAATCAAGACAAACGTTACTCTGATCTTCACTGCTAACCAGGCACTTCTGGCTGCAAGAGCAGGTGCTACTTATGTATCTCCGTTTCTTGGAAGACTGGATGACATTTCTACAAGAGGTGTTGATCTGATCCGCGAGATCGCTGAGATTTTTGAAGTGGCAGGAATCGAGACAGAAATCATCGCAGCAAGCGTAAGAAATCCGATCCATGTAACAGACTGTGCACTTGCAGGTGCTGACATTGCAACTGTTCCGTACAATGTAATCGTACAGATGACAAAACATCCTCTGACAGATGCAGGTATTGAGAAATTCCAGAAAGATTATAAAGCAGTATTCGGCGAATAAGGAGAATTTACCACAATGGAAAAATTAGAACTTCAGAAAATTGCAAACGAAGTCCGTAAAGACATCGTTACTGCATTACATTCTGCAAAAGCAGGACATCCGGGCGGATCTCTGTCTGCAGCAGATGTATTCACTTATTTATATTTTGAAGAAATGAATATTGATCCAAAGGATCCTAAGAAGGCTGATCGTGACCGTTTTGTACTTTCCAAAGGCCACACAGCACCGGGATACTACTCTGCACTTGCAGAAAGAGGCTTTTTCCCAAAAGAAGATCTGAAGACTCTTCGTCATCTGGGTTCCTATTTACAGGGACATCCGGATATGAAACATATCCCGGGTGTTGATATGTCCAGCGGTTCTCTGGGACAGGGAATCTCTGCAGCAGTTGGTATGGCGCTTTCTGCCAAATTAAGCAATGAAAGCTATCGTGTATACACCTTATTAGGTGACGGCGAAATTCAGGAAGGCCAGGTTTGGGAAGCTGCTATGTTTGCAGGCTTCAGAAAACTGGACAATCTTGTAGTGATCGTGGATAATAATGGACTTCAGATCGACGGTAAGGTTGATGAAGTATGTTCTCCATACCCGATTGATAAGAAATTTGAGGCATTTAACTTCCATGTGATTAACGTTGCAGACGGAAATGATATGGATCAGTTAAGAGCTGCTTTTGATGAAGCAAAAGCTACTAAGGGAATGCCTACAGCTATCATTATGAAAACTGTAAAAGGAAAAGGTGTTTCCTTTATGGAAAATCAGGTTGGATGGCATGGAAAAGCTCCGAATGACGAGCAGTATGCACAGGCAATGGAAGAGTTAGAAAAGGCAGGTGAAGCATTATGTCAGAAGTAAAGAAGATCGCAACAAGAGCAAGCTACGGTGCTGCGCTGGTTGAATTAGGTAAGAAACATGAGAACCTGGTCGTTCTGGACGCTGACCTTGCTGCAGCTACTCAGACTGGCGTATTCAAAAAAGAATTTCCGGAGCGTCATATTGACTGTGGTATTGCCGAGTGTAATATGATGGGCATTGCCGCAGGTCTGGCTACTACAGGAAAAGTTCCATTTGCCAGCACATTTGCAATGTTTGCAGCAGGACGTGCTTTTGAGCAGGTTCGTAACTCTATTGCATATCCGAAGATCAATGTAAAAATTGGCGCTACTCATGGCGGAATTTCTGTAGGTGAAGATGGTGCTACCCATCAGTGTTGTGAGGATTTTGCTCTTATGAGAGTAATTCCGGGAATGGTTGTTGCCTGCCCTTCTGATGATATTGAAGCAAAAGCTATGGTAGAAGCAGCTTATGAGCATGTTGGTCCTGTATATATGAGATTTGGACGTCTGGCAGTTCCGGTTATCAATGACAGACCGGACTATAAATTTGAATTAGGCAAAGGTATTGTCCTTCGTGAAGGAAAAGACCTTACGATTATTGCAAACGGTCTCTGTGTAGCTCCTGCTCTTGAAGCTGCAGAGAAGCTTGCGGCAGACGGCGTAGATGCAAAAGTAATCAATATCCATACGATTAAGCCTCTGGATGAAGAACTTGTAGTTGCAGCAGCCAAAGAAACAGGCAAGGTTGTAACTGTAGAAGAGCATTCAGTAATCGGCGGACTTGGCGGAGCAGTATGCGAATGCCTGTCTGAGAAAGCACCTGTACCTGTAAAACGTATCGGTGTAAATGATGTATTCGGAGAATCCGGTCCTGCCACAGCTCTTCTTGAGAAATATGGTCTTGATGCAGAAGGCATCTACAAACAGATCAAAGAATTTGTATAATTTACGATTCCCTGTGTGATGGTATCTGCCAGAGAGATTACCGTAGACAGGCGGGTAGTCTGAAGGGTTAGCTGTTCCAGTACACCTGCAATGTTTACAATCCCTGTGATATGGATATCACCAACAGGAGGAAGTTCTTTCTGAACTGCAGCACCTGGGTAAAGTGCACCATCTGCGATGGTCACATACCCCAGGTGCTTTTTTTGTCCAAGAGAGGCATCCACTGCAATAACCAGACCTTCGGGATGCAGAATTTTGATCTGGCGGGAAATTCTGGAAAGATTTAAAGCATGTACGGGGCTTTTCAGGGTACCGTAAACATAAACGCCATGAGTGTCCGTATTCAGATGTTCAAGTAACTGGTGTCCGATATAGGGACCGAGACAGTCTCCTGTCACGCGGTCACTTCCGATACACAGAAAAACCAGTTCCGACCATCTGCCGGGATATTGAAGAATACATTTATTTAAAAGAAAAGCGATTTCCTCAGCAGAACTGCTTTTCTGTGAGTCCACATAAAATACCATAAAACCTCCCTGATCGTATTTATGTACTCGCAGAGTCTCTATTGTACCTGCACAAAAAGATTTCGAGAGCACATTATTGATTATATCTTTTAATTGCTATAGTCCCTTTGCTTCATAACAACAAGCTGCGAAGAGGCTTCTGATAACATCATATCCTTACCGGGATAAAAATATGCACTGTGCAAAATCTGTCGCCAAATTCTGGTAAATTCCTCTTACAATGTGATAAAATCTGCAATTTATCTGTGTTATCCTGATACCCGAAGGGGTGATGAGAGATGATAGAAGTAATCTATAAGGACGAATCTCAGGAAGGACAAAATGGTGAGGAACCGTTTGGATTACCCAGAAATATACGCCAGATCGGCCTGGCAGCCGAAGATTACAGGATTTATATGGAGGACTATGTGTACACATTTCTGGTAAGACTTGCCAGAACGGAAGACTCTCTGGGAGAAGCAAAAACCAGAGTGGCAGTTCTTACAGGAAATCTTAAATGGCGTTCTCAGACAGCTTATCTGTTTATCAAAGGTGCTATTATAGCGGAGGAGATGGAGGCAGCACCTGATCATATCGATTTTTCGGAAAATCAATGGAAGCAGATACAGGAAGCCCAGAAGGAGTACTTCGAAGATCAGGAGATTGTGGGATGGTTCTTTTCACAGCCTCAGCTTCTCCTGAAGGTATCGGAAGTGATGTTAAAAGTACACATGAAACATTTTGGAGGAGAAAAAGTCCTGATGCTTATGGAACCTCAGGAAAGGGAAGATGCTTTCTTCCGTTATGAAAACAATGAAATGGTGCGTCTGGGAGGGTATTATCTTTATTATGAAAAAAATCCCGGTATGCAGACGTATATGATCGACAAAAATGAAGAACTTCAGCCGGAACCTCAGGAAAAATATGAAGATCAGGCTGTGAAAGATTTTCGCAAAATAATTGCAGATAAAAAGGAAACCAGGAAGGAGCCGGCAGCTCCTTCTGTTTTTTCATATGGATTAACTGCATGTCTGGCAATTGCAGTACTGACAGTGGGTGTTAATTTTTACAGAAGTTACCAGAATGTAAAACAGAACGAAAAGGAGAGCGCGACGGTTTCTTCAGTGATCGTTGAGGAGATAACGCCGTCTCCTGTTGTCGGGACTTCGAACAATGAAGCTGTCAGGCAGCATAAACAATACCGGACAGATACTATACAAAATGATGCAGGGAAGAATAAAAAGAATAATGAAGAGAATGATGAAGAGAATAATCAAAGCACCAGTGAAAAAGAAAATTCTGAAAAGAAAAACAATACTTCAGAGAAAAAAATATCAGCAGAGCAGACAGATACAGAACAAAAATCGGACAAAACAGAACAGCTTCCGGATGTAAAGACAGAAAAAGCAGATAAAACCGAACAAATCTACCAGCAGGAAGCAGATGAACGTAAAGCACAGAAACGTGTCAGGGAAGCTGTGCAGAAGGAAAACAGCGAAGCAGCGGGAAAAGCCCATGAATCATATGTGATTCAGCCCGGCGATACTCTTTTTCAGATAAGTATGGACAGATACGGAAGTATCGAAGCCATAAGTCAGATCTGCAAATTGAATGGGATGTCAGCGGACGAAATCATTTATCCGGGACAAGTAATTGTATTACCTTAGAAAACTGTGCTATAATAAATGGCAAAAACTGAAACCTGATAATCAACAAAATGAAAGTGAGAAATAAGGTAAAGGCTAAAATGGCAAATACATTTAAGAAAATAATAAAAAAACATAAAAAGAAAAAGCTTCAGGCAGAGAGAAACAGAAAAGCGAAAGCCCGGGAGAGAGCTGAAGAGGAATATGCAGATGATTATGAGCGCAGATTGTCCCGCCACAAAAGAAGTGTAGTGAAAAAGACAGTTATTACAGTGGTGGCGATAGCTGCTGCTGTAACGGCTGTGGGATTTTACATAGAGAAGAGAAGCTATCATACTTATAAAGTAGTCCAGACAAGTGAGCAGGAGGATATTGTTTCTACAAATTATGTTGAAATGGACGGAAATATCCTTCGATACAGTCCGGATGGAGTTTCGCTTGTTTCTGATAAGATGAGTACATTATGGAGTGAAACCTATCAGATGCAGAATCCTGTGGCAGATGTCAATGGAACTCGTGCGGTGATTGCGGATAAAGATGGAACAACTTTGGAGATTTATGATAAATCCGGAAAAACAGGCAGTGTAACTACTTCTTACAGTATTGTCAAAGCAAAAGTATCCAAAAGCGGTCTTGTTGCGGCAATCCTGGATGGCGGAGATGATACATGGATTGATTTTTATGGTACAGATGGAAGTCTGATTGCTGAAAATCAGACGAAGATAGATGATCCGGGATATCCCCTTGATATTGCTGTATCTGAAGACGGAGTGATCATGATGGTAACCTATCAGTTCGTAGATGGAAGTGATACGACCAGTTATGTGGCATTTTACAATTTTGGAGATGTAGGACAGAACGAGGATGACAGAATTGTCAGTGGATATAAGTATGAAGGCGTGGTAGTTCCGCAGATCCAGTATCTTGATAATAACCGGTCTGTAGCACTTAAAGATAATGGATTTACAATTTATCATGGAAGCCAGATTCCGAAGGAAGTAAAAACAGTAAAAGTAGATAAAGAAATTGTCAGTACTTTTTATGATAATGATATGATTGGTCTTGTGTTTAAGAATGACAGTAAAGACAAACAGTATACAATGGAAGTTTATACTACAGATGGCAAATTGAAATTCAAAGAAAACTTCAATATTCCATATACGACGATTAAATTAAGCGGTGGAAATATTCTGATGTACAACAGTTCCCAGATGTGTGTAATGAACAGCAGGGGAGTACAGAAATATCTTGGCAGTGTGGATGGAACGATCAAAGATTTCTTCAAAATCGGAATGAACAGATATCTTCTGGTATTGGACAGCGGTGTAGAGATAATAAAACTTAGTTAGGAGGATGAAAATGGCTTTAACGTGGGCCGGAGTCATTACGATACTTTTTCTGGCGGCTGCATGTGTCAGAGGTTATAGGCGGGGACTGATAAAAGAACTGGTTTCGCTTGTATGTGTTTTTCTGTCGATGGCGATCGTGTGGTTTATAAATCCTTATGTAAATGAGTTTATTCGGGAAAATACATCAATTTATGAAAAAGTACAGGAAAGCTGCCGGGAGTTTGTAGGAGAGGAATACAGCACATGGACAGGCAGTGGAGAAAGCCAGACTGAATTTATAAATGAAATGAATCTCCCGGAACTGCTGAGGAATGGACTGGTTCAGAATAATAATTCTGACAGTTACCAGTATTTGGCTGTAACTACATTTTCGGATTATATTGCTCAATATCTGGCGAGAATGGCAGTGAATGGAATTTCTTTCCTGATTTCTCTGCTGATGTCGACGATTATGGTGAGGAGTATCACATGGATGCTGAATCTTGTGACGAGATTACCTGTGTTGCATGGCATGAACAAGGTAGCAGGAGCGTTGCTGGGGGCAGTTAAATTCCTTATAGTAATATGGATTATCTTTCTGGCTCTCACCATTGTGTGCAATACAAAGGTTGGTGAGGCGGCCCTTCAGATCATTAAGAAAGATTGCATCCTGAGTTTCATATATGACAGAGATATCCTGATCAGGATATTTATGAGTATCTTCTATTAAAAAGGTTTGGTATCTGTGGACCGTAGGTATCGGATCCAAATGTCTTCCTGCGCAAATGCGAACGATTTTTAAATCTTTACTCTGATATTGGGGCGTTAAAAATGAGGATATTATAGCGATATCGGAGATGGCGTAAAAAATATGTAAAAAAATGTAAAATAATACTTGACGCAAAAAGAAAATAATGATATGATAAATCCGCTTCTGAGTGAGGCGGATTTTTTTGACAGACAACAGAGATTTGGTTGAATAAAGTTGAAAAAAATATAAAAAAAGTGTTGACAGGAAACTGAAGACATGATATTATATCAGAGTTGCTGATGCAGATGAAAAAGAACTTAAAAAATAAAATAAAAAAGTTCTTGACAAAGCAAAAAGCAAGTGATATAATAAACGAGCTGTCAGCCGAGAGGTGAAGACAGACAACCTTGATAACTAAACAGTGAAACACATACGATTCTCGAAAATTC
>NZ_JAJDMI010000073.1:0-10044 GCF_020593505.1 Blautia sp. DFI.3.45 | reverse complement strand
CCTCCGGGCAGGATCGCACTGCGACGGAGAGGAATTATGTCGCTGAAGCGACCCGTTGCAGGCGGAGAATTCTGCAAGCAGGATTTTTTCTTAAATTCAGGAGTTTTTACATGATGATGAATTCTGTGTTATAATGAACGGACGATGTTGGGTAACTATTTGATAGCTATTGTTGCGTGAGGTGTTTTGATATGGATAAGCCGGTGGTTCGTATTTCCGTCAGAAATCTGGTGGAGTTTATATTAAGAAGCGGGGATCTTGACAACCGGGGAGGATCTTCTGACAGAGAAGCAATGCAGAAGGGCAGCAGACTGCACAGAAAAATACAGGGCAGGATGGGAAGCCATTACAGAGCGGAGGTCTCTCTTAAATATAAAACAGAATATGAAGATGTAAGTATCCAGGTAGAGGGCAGGGCTGACGGAATTTTTACAGAGGATGGACAGTGCTGGATCGATGAGATCAAGGGTGTCTATGCAGATGTCAGTCAGTTGGAAAAGCCTGTGGAGGTTCACCGTGCACAGGCAATGTGTTATGCCTGGATCTACGCACAGGAGCAAAAACCGGAGAAGATCGGAGTGCAGATGACATATGGGAATCTGGACACAGAGGAGCTTAAGTTTTTCAGAGAAGAATATACGCTGGAAGAACTCGGACTGTGGTACCAGAATCTTTTGGACAGGTATCATAAATGGATCGCATACCAGTTTGCATGGAAAAAAGAACGGAATGCGTCCATGAGTGATCTGGAGTTCCCTTTTGAATATCGTGAGGGACAGAGAAAAATCGTATCCGGTGTATATCACACTATATCCACAGAAAGACAGATTTTTGTCCAGGCACCTACAGGAGTAGGAAAGACCATGTCCACGATCTTTCCGGCAGTGAGAGCAGTTGGTGCAGGACTGGGGGAAAATATTTTCTATCTTACAGCAAAGACCATTACCAGGACTGTGGCTGAAGAAGCTTTCTCCATATTAAAGGAGCATGGACTGAAATTTAAAGTGATAACCATTACCGCGAAGGAAAAGCTGTGCTTCTGCGATAAAACAGAATGCAATCCTGAGAACTGTCTGTGGGCGAGAGGACATCTGGACAGAGTGAATGATGCTGTTTTTGAACTGTGGACCACGCAGGACAGCTATGACAGGGATACTCTGCTGGAATATGCGAAGAAATGGCAGGTGTGTCCCTTTGAAATGTGTCTGAATCTGGCAGTCTGGGTGGACGCTGTGATTTGTGATTATAATTATGTATTTGATCCCAATGTTTATCTGAAAAGATTTTTCGGGGAGGGTACTTCCGGAGAATACATTTTTCTGATCGATGAAGCTCACAATCTGGTGGACAGAGGAAGGGAAATGTACAGTGCTCATGTGGACAGAGCGGACGTACTGGAGGCGAAGAAGCTGGCTGCTGATTACAGCAAAGGTTTGGTGCGAGCACTGGAAAAAGTGAACCGACAGCTTCGAACTCTGGAAAAGGAGTGTACAGAGTTCGAAATCCTGCCAAATCCCGGAGCGATTTCTCTGGGAATGCTTCAGGTGATGGGGGAGATGGATAAGCTTCTGGAGGAACTTCATGGAAAGGAACTTCCGGAGCAGCTGCTGGAGTTTTATTTCTGCGTGAGAGATTTTCTGAATATTGATGAACTTCTGGATGAAAATTATGTGGTTTATACAGAAATGGGAGAAGGGGGAAAGGTGATTCTGCGGCTTTTCTGTGTAAATCCTGCAGCAAATATTCATAGATGTCTGGAAAAGGGAAAAAGTGCGGTTTTCTTTTCTGCGACCCTGCTTCCCATGGATTATTACCGTACACTTTTAAGCACCAGAAAGGATGACTATGGGATTTATGTGACCTCTCCTTTCAGGCAGGAGAACAGGTGCATTCTCACAGGACGGGATGTGAGCAGCAGGTATACCAGAAGAGGATATGAGGAATATCACAGGATCGCATCTTACATTGCCAGAACTGTATGGACAAGAAAAGGAAATTATATGGTATTCTTTCCTTCTTATAAATTTATGGAGGATGTTCTGGAGGTGTATGAGAATGAGTTTTCAGCGGAATGGGTTCGCTGTATTTCGCAGACATCGGGAATGAATGAGAGGGAGAAAGAGGAATTTCTGGAGGAATTTTCTGCATCAGAGGGAACGCTGGTAGGATTTTGCGTGATGGGCGGGATTTTTTCAGAGGGGATTGATCTGATGGGAGAGAAGCTGATCGGAGCAATCATCATAGGGACTGGTCTTCCTCAGATTGGAACAGAAAGGGAGATCCTCAGGCAGTATTATGATAAAAAGGGTGTGAATGGATTTGATTATGCATACAGATATCCGGGGATGAATAAGGTGCTGCAGTCAGCCGGGCGTGTGATCAGAACCCAGGAGGACACAGGGATCATACTTCTTCTGGACGAGAGATTTGCAGGGAAAGATTACAGGAATCTGTTTCCTGCTGAGTGGTCTGACAGGGGAAACTGTACTTTAAATACTGTGGAAGAACAGCTGGGAAGCTTCTGGAACAGGATAAGAAAAAAGAACTGAACACTGATACTGAGATTCTGGTCTTTGCTGGAAAAAAGATAAAAATCTTGCTATCCTGAATAAAACAATATATACTTTGCTTACTGTGAATGGGATGTGAAAAGAAACCGTAAAAGGAGTTTTGCATGAGAAAAAATAGACAAACAGCGAAATATCATATTAAAAGTTATATCATAGCCGGAAGTCTGGCCGGAGCCATTTCCATGGCACTGGCTTTGCCGGTTCCTGTTATGGCTGCACAGCAGAGCCTTGCATCTGTCACCGGGCAGGCACAGATTCAGCCCATGGGAGACGGAAGTGGCAAATATATGATGAAGAGTGACGGATTTTACTGCCTGGATGTGAATGGCGCCGGAAGTACCCAGGCGGAGATCCATTATTTTCAGGATTATGAGATAGACGGAACTGTATTTGACGGATATTATTACCATGATACAGATGGGAAATTCAAAGCCTGCAGTCCTCATATGGAGCATCTGAAAGGTGTTGCAGTGTTTGGGGATAAGACAGATGAGGAAGCTGATACACAGAATGCCCAGGAGGCAGAGAAATTTGACGGATATTACTTTGTGAACAATCTGGGGCGTCTGTCAGCAGCACCGCAGGTAAGGTATATTGACAATCTGGCAATAGACGGGATTACTCTGAATGGATATTATTATTTTGATGAAAATGGCAGACTGGTAACCGAGCCAGGTATCCATTCACTTGAGATGGACTGTTATGAGATGAATTTTGACGGAAGTTATTATTTTGGCGGTACAAATGGCGCCCTGCTTCAGGAAAGCACAGTGACGGATGATGGTTTTATTGTGGATGATACGGGAAAGATCGTGAATATGGATGATCTTGGGATGGATAATCTGAAGCCTCAGCTTGAGAAGATGCTGTCCGGATATCAGGGAACCTGGAGTGTTTATGTGAAAGACCTTAATGAAGAAAAGGAAATCCTGATCAATGATACTTCCCTTTATTCTGCAAGTCTGATCAAAGCCTTTGTAATGGCAAAGACATATGAGGACATGGAGCAGGTAAAGGCAGATGAGGCAAAGAAATTAAATACTGCAGATACAAAAACTGTAGATGTAAAATTAAATGACCTGCTGTGGAATATGATCACAGTCAGTGACAATGAATCCTGCAATGAACTGGTGAAGCTTCAGACAGATTCCCTTGATTTCAAAAAAGGTGCGGAGGATATTAACAAATATCTGGAAAAAGAGGGCTATACAGAGACAAGTGTGCAGCACACCCTCCATCCTGCAGCATCCGCACAGGAGAGTCTGGGTGGCAGAAACATGACTTCTGTAAAAGATTGCGGCACTCTGCTTGAAAAAATCTACAAGGGGGAATGTGTCAGCAAAGATGCATCAGAAGAAATGTTAAATCTCCTGTCAAATCAGGAAAACACCTGGAAAATCCCCCAGGGACTTCCGGATGGAATAAAATCTGCCAACAAGACCGGCGAGACAGACCAGGATCAGCACGATATCGCAATTGTCTATGGCGAAAAGACAACTTATATCCTATGTGTGATGTCTGAAAACTGCCCGGAGAGTACGGCGGTGACGAACATACAGAATATTTCAAAGATTGTATATAATTATTTGAACCTGTAGCCGCCAGACCTGCGCGGAATGATTGATTTTTACAGGAAAATCATGTATAATACCAACGAACTATGCCTATAGAAAAAAAGTTTAACCGAATCAGGCTGTGAAACAACTATTCAATTATGAGCAGATAGTCAAACGGATGATTTTATCCGCTTGATTCAGGAAAGTCAGGAGGAAGAATTTAAATGCGAGTTGATGCGGACGATTTTGCCCGACCTTGCAGCTGCGGCAGGGAACACCAGATTGCAGTGAAAGAGATTTTGATAGAAGCCGGAGCTGTAGAGAAGCTTGAAGAAGAGATGTCAGAGGGAATGCTCAGAGAGTACATATCCCCGCTGGTCATCTGCGATACCAATACCTATGCGGCAACAGAAGAACTTATGGAGGATATCTATGACAGGTGCCAGGTACTTGTTCTGGATGCAGAGGGACTTCAGGCAGACCGGCATGCAATAAAAATTGTGGAGAACAACATGGAAGAGGATATTGACCTGATCCTTGCAGTAGGAGCAGGCACGATCCATGATATCAGCCGTTATATTGCACATAATTACAAAGTACCTTTCATTTCAGTGCCTACCGCAGCAAGTGGAGATGGATTTGTAACAACAGTAGCAGCAATGACCCTGGATGGGGTAAAGAAGACTGTGCCTTCAGTAGCTCCGATCTGTGTATATGCAGATACAGATATTTTTTCAAAAGCACCACAGCGCCTGACTGCAGCCGGGATTTCAGATCTGATGGCGAAATACATCTGTCTTGCAGACTGGAAGATCGCGAACCTGGTCACCGGAGAGTATTTTTGCCACGAAACTGTAAAGCTGGAAGAGAAAGCGTTAAAAACTGTGAAATCTTCGATTCAGGATATTACAGAGGGAGAGGAAGATGAATGCGAACAGCTTATGTATGCATTGATTCTTTCCGGACTTGCAATGCAGATGATCGGTAATTCAAGGCCTGCGTCCTGTGCAGAGCACCAGGTCACACATCTGTGGGATATGGAAGTGATCAATGGTCCGCTGGATGCACTTCACGGAGAGAAGGTTTCTGTAGCAGCACTTCTTGTACTGGAAGAATACAAGCGTATCGCTGCAGCCATCACACAGGGAAGATGTCACGCAAAACCCTATGAGAATGAAGACGAGGAGCTTCTGAAAGAAACTTTTGGAAAAAAAGGACTTCTGGAAGAAATAAGAAAAGAAAACGAGCCGGAATTGTTAGAAACTATTTCACCCCAGCATCTGGAAAAATGCCTGCATGGGATAGAGGAGATTATTGATGAGCTTCCCAGCGAACAGACTATGTTCCGTTTGCTGGAGAAAGCCGGATGTGCGAAAACCGTTTATGATATCGGACTCGATGAATCGGCTGTTTTGCCAAGCCTCAGACTTGCTCCTTATACAAGGAGACGGTTAAGCTTATTGAGAATCAGCAAGATGCTGGATATAAGAGGAGAATGATTATGCGTGTTGGAATGGGATATGATGTACACAGACTGACCGAAGACAGAGATCTGATCCTGGGTGGTGTGAAGATAGACTGGGAAAAAGGTCTCCTGGGACATTCAGATGCAGATGTACTGATCCATGCAGTTATGGATGCACTTCTGGGAGCTGCTGCACTGGGCGATATCGGAAAACATTTTCCGGATACAGACCCTGTATATAAAGGAATTTCCAGTATTCTGCTGCTGGAACATGTGACGAAGCTTTTGAGAGAGCACCATTATGAGATCGGAAATATAGATGCAACGATCATTGCACAGAAACCAAAGATGGCACCTCATATTCCACAGATGAGAGCCAATATGGCGAAAGCAATGGGAATCAATGAGTCTCAGCTGAACATTAAGGCCACTACAGAGGAAAAACTGGGATTTACGGGAAGAGAAGAAGGAATTGCATCTCAGGCGATCTGTCTTCTTAATGAAAGAAAAGAGAGTTAATGATAGAGAAAACTGGAGGAATAAAACATGAAACTTTTTAACACACTGACACGTAGAAAAGAAGAATTCGTACCTCTTGAAGAGGGAAAAGTTCGTATGTATGTCTGCGGTCCGACTGTATACAACCTGATCCATATCGGAAATGCACGTCCGATGATCATCTTCGATACCGTACGCCGATATATGGAATACAAAGGATATGAAGTAAACTATGTTTCCAATTTTACAGACGTAGATGACAAGATCATCAAGAAAGCAATCGAAGAGGGCGTAAGCGCACAGGAAATTTCCGAGCGTTATATTGCAGAGTGTAAGAAAGATATGGATGGCATGAATGTAAAACCTGCCACAACCAATCCGCAGGCAACACAGGAAATCGACGGAATGATCAGTATGATCCAGACTCTGGTTGATAAGGGATATGCTTATCCGGCAGCAGACGGTACTGTTTATTTCAGAGTTAAGAAGTTCAAAGAATATGGCAAACTTTCGCACAAGAACCTGGATGATCTGCAGTCCGGCTTCCGTTCTCTGCAGGTATCCGGTGAAGACCAGAAAGAAGATCCGCTGGATTTTGTTCTCTGGAAACCGAAGAAAGAGGGAGAACCATCCTGGCCTTCACCATGGTGTGACGGACGTCCGGGATGGCATATTGAGTGTTCTGTTATGGCGAAAAAATACCTTGGTGATGAGATTGATATCCATGCAGGCGGAGAAGACCTGATCTTTCCTCACCATGAGAACGAGATCGCACAGAGTGAATGCTGCAACGACAAAATCTTTGCAAAATACTGGATGCACAATGCATTCTTAAATATTGATAATAGAAAAATGTCCAAGTCTCTTGGAAACTTCCGTACTGTTCGTGAAATCAGTGAACAGTATGACCTGCAGGTGCTTCGTTTCTTCATGCTGAACGCACATTACAGAAGTCCGCTGAATTTCAGCGCAGATCTGATGGAAGCTGCAAAGAATGCATTAGAGCGTATCACAGATGCAGCAGCAAACTTAAAGGATAGAAAAGCAGCAGCACAGACAGACACAGCAACAGATGCAGAGAAAGAACTGCTTGCACAGGCACAGGAATTCGTAAAGAAATTTGAAGAAGCTATGGATGATGATTTCAACACAGCAGATGCACTGGCAGCAATCTTTGAACTGGTTAAATTTGCAAATACAAATGTATCAGAGGCAAGTTCCGCAGAATTTGCAGGAGCACTTCTTGACACAATGGTGAAATTATGCGATGTACTTGGTCTGAAGGCTGTGAAAACAGAAGAAATCCTTGATAAAGAAATCGAAGACCTGATCGCAGAGCGTCAGGAAGCAAGAAAAGCAAAGAATTTCGCAAGAGCAGATGAGATCAGAGATGAGCTTCTGGCTAAGGGAATCATCCTTAAGGATACCCGCGAGGGAGTAAAATGGAAGCGAGCTTGAATAATATGAGTGAGATAAACGGGCTTAATGAAGAGAGTTTAAGTAGTTTGAAAGGTTTGCTTAATCAGGTATTTCATTTGGAGGATAAAGACTTACGCACCTATTCTCCGCTGACATTGGCGTATATCGGAGATGGCGTCTATGAACTGGTGATCCGCACGATCCTTGTAAAAAAAGGCAACTGTCCGGTAAACCAGCTTCACAGAAAAGCCAGCAGTCTGGTTAAGGCAGGAACTCAGTCTTCCATGATGGAAGTGATCGAGCCCATGCTTACAGAGGAGGAACACAGCGTTTACAGAAGAGGAAGGAATGCTCATTCTCCTACAATGGCTAAACATGCAACCATGGCAGACTACCGCAGGGCAACAGGGTTTGAAGCTCTGATGGGCTATTTATATTTAAAAGATGATTTCAGCAGGATCATAGAACTGGTCCGTGCAGGGATTGGAGAGGATAAGATATGAGTGAACAGATAGAAGGACGCAATGCGGTTCTGGAAGCGTTTCGTTCCGGCAAATGTGTAGATAAGCTTTTTATCCTGGACGGATGCCAGGACGGACCGGTCCGCACTATTGCCAGAGAGGCAAGAAAAAAAGATACGATTATTAACTATGTGGCAAAAGAACGTCTGGATCAGTTAAGCGAGACAGGCGCACATCAGGGCGTGATCGCTCAGGTGGCAGCCTATGAATATGCAAGTGTAGAAGATATTCTTGCGAAGGCAAGGGAAAAAGGAGAAGATCCCTTTATCTTTATCCTGGATAATATTGAGGATCCTCATAATCTTGGTGCAATCATCCGTACAGCAAACCTTGCAGGTGCACATGGGGTGATTATTCCCAAGAGAAGAGCAGTTGGCCTGACTTCCACAGTTGCCAAGACTTCAGCAGGTGCATTAAACTATACACCTGTTGCAAAAGTTACCAATCTGGGACATACCATCGATGAACTGAAAGAACAGGGCATGTGGTTTGTATGTGCAGATATGGGCGGTGAAACCATGTACAATCTTAACCTGACAGGTCCGATCGGCGTAGTGATCGGCAATGAAGGTGAAGGTGTAAGCAGACTGATCCGTGAGAAGTGTGATTTCGTGGCATCTATTCCTATGAAGGGTGACATTGATTCCCTCAATGCATCTGTGGCAGCCGGAGTACTTGGATATGAGATTGTACGTCAGAGACTGCAGAAGAAGTAAGTTTATCTCAGACTGCTTGAATTTTTGCAGCAGAAAATTATTCCACAATATTGTTATGCTATAAGAAGCCCTCTGGGCGAATGATAGAGATTTTCAGAAAAACGGAAGGGTTAAATTGATGAAACAGTATGACGGAATTAAAGATGAAGAATTAATTTCCCGTTTCAAAAACGGGGAATCAGAAATCCTCGACTATCTGATGGAAAAATACAAGAACATGGTCCGCAAGAAAGCAAGGACCATGTTCCTGATAGGCGGGGAGAACGATGACCTGATACAGGAAGGCATGATCGGACTGTTTAAGGCAGTCCGCGATTACCAGCCGGACAGGGATGCTGCATTCCAGACCTTTGCCAGTATATGTGTGGACAGACAGATCTACAACGCCATCCAGAGTTCCAACAGGCAGAAGCACCAGCCACTGAATTCCTATATTTCCCTCAGCGAACAGGATGGGGAAAATGAAGAACATCTTGGAGATAACTGGGGAGAGAACCCGGAGTCTATCATTATTGACCAGGAGAATGTCCAGGATCTGGAGCAGGAGATAACAGCAACGTTAAGTCCAATGGAGAACCAGGTTCTTGAATATTATCTGGCAGGAAACGGATACGGAGAGATTGCCCGGATCATGGGAAAAACACCCAAATCCATAGATAATGCATTACAGCGTATCCGAATCAAGATCAGAGAGCAGTTGGAGCAATATCAAAAATAGAAAGATATCTGTATAAAACTCAAAAATAAAAATCAAAAAGTTAAAAATAGGGATTGACAATACAAACAAGTTCTGGTAGTATATTTAAATGTGAGCGGTAAATCCGACACAATGCTGATGTGGCTCAGAGGTAGAGCACTTCCTTGGTAAGGAAGGGGTCACGGGTTCAATTCCCGTCATCAGCTTTTTTTATTGCTTAAAAATAAAGGATTTCTTGAACTTCAGTAACTCAAAAGTAATCAGAACAGAAGTTTTGATATACTTCTAAGAACTGTTTGTACTTCCAGAATGACAAGAGATATGTTATACTTACAGTGTTGTCCAACCGATACCCGGCAACGGGAGGAGGTGAGTTTCTTGTCTGCCATAAAAAATAAGAAGAAGCCCCCAGTATTCGCACTACTGAGGGCTTCATTCTTTTTGTCTACATGGACTTGCTATTTCTTTTCGCCTACTGGCATTATAGCATATGCAGATCAGGAAATCAATATGCAAGTGATTCTGAAACATTCTGAAACAAATAAAAAGTTACTGTTCACACACCACTGTCCCGCGAGGTGTTTTGGCATGAATATGCCAAA
>NZ_JAJDMI010000072.1:0-10366 GCF_020593505.1 Blautia sp. DFI.3.45 | reverse complement strand
GGCTACGGCGACCGACGACAACGCGGAAATAAGAAATTTAGACGCAAGATTGTTCTAGAAATCAACTTGTTGGTACACTAGTTTTGTTACCCATTTTTGCATACAAAAAGGACACCTGCCAAAATCTCTGCCAGTGTCCCTACTATATTTCTTTAAAATCACACATCTATATAGTATAAAAGGTATCGGAATCTCTTCTGTTCAAACAGCTTTTCCATATATTATGATGATATGGAAACAGTGGCAATCGGCTGACATGGTCAAGCTTTCTGACTTTAGTCCCTTCTGGCTTTGCGTCCCTGCCTTTCAACAGGTTTGCCTTTAAAATAATTTTCAGTTTTTCCAAAAATAAAATACCATGTGGCTTTTCTTACGTCAATAATATTTTGGTGGAAAATTTACATATATTTTAACCGAATCAAGTAACTCCCCTGTGGAGGTTACGAAAAGCAATAAGCAGTGGGTGAGGACCTGCTGTTTATTTTTCTAATCCCACGGAAAAAATGCCCATTCGCCATTTCCAACATACCATCTTTCATACCGCCGATAAAATCGAATCTATAAACATGGAAAGTTACTGTCCAGCTAACCCCTGAACAGTAACGGTTCCAATACACACTTTTTATTCCGTAGGGTTCTTTCCGGTTTTCCACATAAACTGCTAGTAAAACTGGTATCTTTTTTCTTAAAAGCGAAATCTCTGCAACATTCCTGACAAATCAGAGGGGATACTGCAATGTATAATGTGCATTGCCGGTATCCCCTCTGATTTATTCAACCATTATTCACAATTTTTTATTTCATTTTAACTTTTCTGACATTTGACCATTCACTGAATGTTTTTGAATTATCCTCAGAAGTACGGTTCCATGCATGTAAACCAATATAATAAGTGCCTGATTTAACATTCTTAAATGTAACAGTTACTGTATTTCCTTTTATCTTTTTTACATAATAATTTTCTCCGGAAACAGCAGGGCATTTCTGTCCGTTAGTTTTGGTAAGGGTATCACTGAGAACTACATCATAGCCCTGAGCGTTTTTGCTCTTCGTATATTTTACTGTCACTGTGGAGCCTTTAACAGTTACCTTACTGATCACAGGTGCTTGTGGCGTAATGGCACTCACATCTACTTTATGGATCTCAGACCACTGTCCAAATACTTTTTTGCCATCTTCACCCTTAAGCCATGCGTGGCATGCTACATACCAGGTTCCCTTATCCATATATGCAAATGCAGACTTCAGTTCTTCCTGATTTTTCAGGACCTTTGTATACTGTCCTGTTTTGAGCATATCCTCAGAGGTGCCGATCACATAATCATATTTCAGAGCACCCTTACACTCTTCATTCAGCACCATTTTTACGGAGTTTTGGGAAACAGATACATTCTTTATAACTGCTTTTGCAGGTCTGGTATAATTTCCGTCTGAATCTGTGATACTTCCGTCTGTACTGTAGGTATTTCCTTTTGTATCTGTTACAGTTTCATCTTTATTTACAGTTGGCTTTTTACCATCTGCATCAGGTGTCAGCTTCGTGCCATCCGGAAGTGTTACAGTTCCATCTGAACTGATCACGATTCCTTCCGGTGTAACAAGGTTTCCATTTCTATCTTCCTCAGTTCCCTCCGGGTAAGCATCCGGTATCGGAGTAACAGTTGGTACCGGCGTTACTGTTGGATTCACTGATGGTGACGGATTTACCGACGGTGATGGATTTACCGATGGTGATGGATTTACGGTCTGTATGATTGTGGTATCTGATATAGTACAGTTCTGAATTTTATCATCTGGTGTTTTTGTAATGTCACTCCAATATGTATCCGGAGCAGATTCACTGTTGGAAGTTATTTTTTTACCATTTACTGCTGTTCCTTTTGTAGAAGGAGATATAGTGACAGATTCAGTATACGCTTTACCTGGCTCCGC
Source organism: Blautia sp. DFI.3.45 (assembly GCF_020593505.1). NCBI lineage: Bacteria > Bacillati > Bacillota > Clostridia > Lachnospirales > Lachnospiraceae > Blautia > Blautia sp. DFI.3.45. The sequence goes on along the minus strand of NZ_JAJDMI010000072.1, from coordinate 8,434 downwards.
ATTTTTGTTCATAAATGAATAAGCAGAACCCCCCTCCAGATATGCTTTTGCTGTTTCTACATTTCCGGTGCCCTCAACTGCATTGCCACCGTTATCACCATCTCCTCGTCCTGCAACAGCAATCAACGTTCCTGCTCCGGAAATCGTTCCGTTGTCAAGAATCACCGCTGCACCGCCAACTGAAGTAGTTGCTATGTTTCCTCCGCCGTATGCTGCAAGCTGGCTGCCCTCGCCAATAGTAAGTGTTCCGCTGCTGACTTTCAAGGCCGGCTGTCCGCTGTAGCTTTTTCCTGTGGCAGGATCTGTTCCTGTGGCAGCTTCATCACCTTTGATATATACTTTTCCTTCTACCTTTACATTTCCGCTTATCACAACAACAGGTGATGTATTGTGACGTGCCTGTGTTCCATTGGGAAGGAAATTAGTGTTGGAGTAGATCATGGAATTCTTTATGGTCGCTCCATCATTCAGAATCAGCTGTCCATTAATGGAAGTACCTGTCAGGAATTTTCCGCTATAATCATCGTGATTGACAGATATTGTTCCACCATTTTCTACTTCAATCTGTCCATATATGGAAGAATCTCTCAGATTCAATGTTCCGCCATTTTCTACTTTTATCTTCACACTGCTGAGAACCTTCATATTGACCATTGTAAGATCACATCCAGCCGGTATGATCAATGTCTGGGTTGTAGCTTCTCCCTCTGAAACAGCATATCCCAGTTCTCCATATGTACCGCTGGTGTGAGAGCCATACCAGGCTTTAATCTCTGCCGGGACTGTTACAATATCATCTGTATCATTAAAATCAGGAATTACCCATGGATCCATATCATACATGTATTTTCCATCTGCAGTCTTGGTTGCATTTTCAAGCTTCAGATGATCTGCCAGTTTTTCCTTAGTACTGTAAACCTTGAAAGTAAGCTCATTACTTGTTACTGTACGCCCTGATTCATCAGTTACTGTAACATTGACAGGATATGTACCGATTTTAGCAGGAGTTCCGCTGAGAGACAGAGAACTGTCATATGTGGAATACATCCCTGCCATCCCACTTTCACTGTCAATGTTTACCTTTGTATTCTTTGTGTCAATTTTTACACCTGTTTCTTTTAACTCCTTCCAGTCAGCTTCAACAGGTTCCTGCCCATCCGGAAGATCAGCTGCTTCCACAACTACATTACTGTTTTTGTTGGATGAAACAGAAGTGGATGCCCCTGAAACTGCATCGTATTTCTGCTGCCCTGTAACAGCGCTTTCGAAGTATCCTTTTAATCTGACATGAAGAGTGTTCACTCCGTTAGATGCACCGTTAATATTAGTTTCACCGGAATCAGCTGTAACAACTTTGAAGTCATTTCCTTCTGCAGTTACCTTAAGATAAAGTTCTTTATATCCATCACTTTTTATTGTAATGACATTTCCAGTATGAAGTACAGTTGAATCAAATACAACACGATTATTACTGCTGTCTGGACAATATGCTTTTCTGCCATATAATGCTATTGCATAATCTGTTTTATCCCATACTGTCCCATCTACAGATATTTCTTTGATTTTACTGATATAATCAGAAACATTATTTTCATCAGCTGGTTTAATGATCTTGTAGTCTGTACCTGAAATTTCCACTTGATCTCCCGCAAATGTTGGCGCATCTTTGGTCTGTTCAGGTTCAGACTGTGAAGTTACTTTTTCAACGTTCCAGTGTTTTCCGGTTCCTGTTACCTTTAAAGTAAGATCCTTGTATCCGGTACTGGTGATTACAATCTCATTACCCACTTCAAGTCTATCTGGAGATAGTCCAACATAACCGTCTGAGTCTTTTTTAATATATGTTGTTCCTGTAAGATCCCACGAATAAGTTACTTCATTCCACTCTGTTCCATTAATAGATATTCCTGTAATTTGCTCAACATACCTTGAGTTAAGAGAAGTTTTTAGTTTACAAACATTCGCAAAAGAACCACTTTCATATTCTGCTATCACCTCCGGCGGTTCTTTCGCACTTTGTGTACCCTCATCCTGAGCCGCCTGTACATTCTCCTGCTCATCCGCAAAATCCGGTGTTCCCAATCCATCACTAAAGGAATCATCATCTGCCTCCTGTGTGATCGCTGAATCCGTAGTCATTGAATCTGTAAATATGTCTGCTGCACATACCGGTACAGAAGCAATCATGTTTGCCGCAATTGCCATAGACATCAGAATTGCCATTCTTTTCTTCATCTGTTTCTTTATCCTCCTGTAATATGATATCAGGGGCAAAAGATATTTCGTCCCTGACTTGAAGCTATCTGTGTATCATCTCATTTCAGATGAAGCGGATAAAATCCTCCGATTCATCTCAGTTCTTCAGTGGAAGTTTAAATGATCAAATCACGCAATAGTTTGCTTTGGTTAACTCTGTTGGTTAGTATATTCTAACCTGCGTGAAAATGCAAGAGAATTATTCTGCATCTGTTGAGAAAGTATCTCATAAATCAAGCAGTATCCTGTTGACAAATTTTTATCATTTCACAGCAAGATAAGACAGAATAGAGCAATTATGGCAATTCCATAAAATAATGCAGGTAATAAATCAGGTAACATCCTGCTATCAGTCTGAAAATATCATCTTCTATCTCTTTTTCGCTGCTGTTTAAAGTAATTTTGTTTCCTTCTATCTGAAGTCCCATTGTATCCGCGAGATTCTCAACCCGTTGCCTGTCATATTCTTTTTCATCCAAAAGAACAGACTTCTCATAAACCCTGAATTTTCCGGTTTCATCACATTCCAGTCTCAGATGCAGTTCAGGGAGTTTTCCGGGTTTAAAGGTTATCTCACTGTATGTCATAGATTGTCTTACTTTTGTGATCCCCTGTTTCACTGCCAGTATGATCCATTCATCCAATACAGGTCCTTTATACATAGGAAGTCCATATTGCAGATGTAATTGGGCTGCCTTGCTGATGCAGGCATTTCTGGTACGGTTATTCAGACGTTTATAAACATTGCTGCCCTCAACCGGGTAGTATTTCTTCAGTATCTTCTCTTCGGCTTTTGTCCATGGATCATTGGTTTTCCTGCTTAATCCCAGAATCATCGCTCTGTATTTGCATGCCTGAAGAGATCTTTCAGGAATAAGAGTATGCACATATCCGGCACCTTTTTCTTCATAATATCGGGAAATGATCGCATCCTCTTCCTGTGTCCATGGAAGTCTGTTATTGTCTGATCTGACATTTAAGTACTTAGCTCTGGACTGACAGGCAGTCAGAGTTCTCCCTTCCAATCGTTCTGCTGTCTTCCTGCCTTCCGCTTTGTAATATGTTCTTATAATTTCGTCTTCTTCTGCAGTCCATTCTTTTCTTCCCTGTATGCAAAGACCTAATTTGGCAGCTCTTTTATTACATGCCTCTTTGGATCTTCCCTCCAGTCTTTTCTGAACTTCAGCACCTTCTGTCGGATAATAGTTTCTCAGAATTTCATCTTCGCTGCTGCTCCATTTTCTGTTTGCCCCGGAATAAGTAAGTCCTAATGCAGCAGCTCTTCCTCTGCAGGATTCTGCTGATCTCTGATTTAAGCGATAACGTACCTTACTGCCCTCCGCAGCATAATACTCTCTGAGTATTTTATCCTCTGCCTCTGTCCATAATCTGACATATTTAACATCATTCTGTACAGTTGCTGAAGAGGAAATGTTTTTGGATATTTCCATTTTTGATGCCTGGATCCTGCAGCTTTTTGCAGTTCTTCCGGATAATCTTTCACAGACCTGATCTCCTTCTGCGGGATAGTACTTTCTTAATATTTCGATTTCATCGGCTGTCCATCTTTTTTTCGTATTTGCCATGTCTTACACCTGTTTTATATATTATTTCAAACTGAAATATTCACTACTTCTTACTTTTCGTAACCTTCGCAAAAGAATTCCATATGTGAGTGCAATATCTACATAGAAATTCCTGAATGTACAACATATTCATACCCTGTCTCCGTAGTATAAGTTTTTTCCTGTCCCAGTGCCGGAATAACAGATTCAGAGCTGTGCAGACTTCCACTTTTAAATACGATCATCACTTCTGCTTTCTTTTCATTAACCGGAGTTATTTCTATATTATTGATTGTGTTTTCAATCATGGCTCTGGTGATATCTTTGGGTTTTACGCAGGAATATTCCTTTGCATAGTCTAATATCCTGTCCATCTGATCTGTCAATTCTGTTTTTGAAAGAGGTTTCATGCTTTTCAATTGTTCCAGATTCGCTTTTTTCTCTGCTATCTGCTGTGTAAAAACCTTGTTTCTGCTTAAAAATTCCGCATCAGAAATGTAGCCGCCCATATTGTAATCCAGCAGCTTATCTCTCTTCTGTTCCAGTACTGTTATTTCATGCTGTATGTTGTCAATTTTTTCTTCAGTTCCTTCTGTTTTGTTAATCTCTTTCTCATAAAGTTCCAGATACTTATGCAATATACTTTTATTGCTTTGAGCCAGATTGTTATAAACATCCGATATCATCTCCAACAGGATTTCTTCTTTTACCGGTTTTGATCTGCAGGAAACTGCGCCCTGTTTTATGCGATGACTGCATACCCAGGTCTTTGCATCTTTTCCGCGGACAGTTCTGACTTTCAGCCAGTATGCAGCTTTATCTTCCGCACAATGTATAAGTCCGGTAAAAAGGTTGTCCTGCTTATAGGAAGTTTTTTTCAACTTGATATTTTTACTTCTTTCTTCCAGAATCCTGTTTGCATCTTCCCACAGTTTTTCATCCACAATTGCAGGGACATGGGTACCATCGTCTTTATACATCACCCATTCATCTTCAGGCAGGAATTTCTGTTTCTTAGTAAAGAGATCAACTATTTTTACTTTTCCACCAACATAGTAACCCTTATATTTAGGATTTCGGATAATATTGGCAATCACATGGCTGTCAATCTTTCCCCCTTTATAATTTCTGTATCCACATTCCCATAAAAATTGTTCCAGTGAATGGGTAGACCAGTTTCCCAGAGCATATTTTTCAAAAATAAGCTGTACCATTTTTGCCTCTTCGGGATTCAAAAACAATTTTCCGTTTCGCTTGTCCCATCCATATATATGTGAATTACCAAGAACCACACCGTTCTGTATGGATCTTGCATGACCGAAACGCACACGACTTGAAAGTTTTCTGCTTTCTTCCTGTGCAATACCGGACATAATTGACAGCCTGAGTTCCGAATCCTCATCTAATGTATTGATATTGTCATTCCTAAACCAGACAGCAGTTCCACAGTCCAGAAGCTCTCTTGTATATCGTATACTGTCTAATACGTTTCGGGCAAAACGGGTGATCTCTTTAGTTATGATAAGATCAATTTTCCCGGCTTTTGCATCCTGGAGCATTCTCTGGAATTCCTCTCTGTGGGTTACGGTAATACCGGAGATTCCTTCGTCTATATAACCATCCACAAGCGTCCAATTCTTTACGTCTGAGATCAATTGTTCAAAAAAAGTCCACTGATGCTCAATAGAGGTTTTCTGTTCCTCCTTATCCGTACTGACTCGGGCATAATACGCCACATTCAGTTTCAGATCAAATATATTTTTCTGCCGGGATTTCAGTTCCTCACGTGTTGCATAAATATCCATCTTATTCCTTTCCAATCAACTGATTCGCTGGCAATATTCATCTGAACTGTCCATCTGTTCTCCATTCTTCGTGACTACTGTATTGAATGTACTCAAGGTTATAATGTCTTTCTGGATACTGCTGTGCAGTTTTTCGGAAATCTGTCCATTATCAAGCATTTTGTCATTAATCATTGTCAGTATAGCCTGTTCCAATGTCATAAGCATTCCTCCTGTTCTGTATGTTATAATGTGCAATTTGGCATAGAACTATCCAGCGGTAATATGATGAATTTCATAAAATTATTATAACTGATTCAAAGATAATTGTTTTTGAGGCGAAAAAAGCTAGAACAGCAAAACTATAGAATAAAAGTATGATTCAATTACCAATCCTTTCCAGTATGCCCCTTCTCAGGTAGCCAGCAGATAAAAAGTGAATTCGAATTCACTTTTTATTGTGTGTGACGATACTCATAAACGACGCATATGTCAAATGCTTTGGTAACGTTGAAGAATAGGACAGTTCCAAACAAAAAGTGTCTTCGACACTTTAACTCCCCTGAACCCCTCAATCAACTTGAGGGATCAGGGATTTCTTTTTTCATCCTTTTATCTCCAGTTTCTCCGAGGAAAGCCAAAACCAGAATAAAGCCAACTATCACAAAGCAACAGCGAAAAAAAGACACCCACAGTTAATTCCGAACCCTGTGAGTGTCCAAAAACGAAAGGAATAATGAATTATCAAAAATAAAATCTAAGGTGGACAGATTGCTTTGTTTATTGTAATATATGCTGTATGGAATTTTACGAGGAGGATTTATCATGGAAGAAAAAATACTTAATTTTATTCTGGAATGTGCAGAAGTCCAGAAATTGGTTCCATTCTCACTTATCGAAGAAGAATTTAATCTTATTCTGGACGAAGCCTTAAAGTCGGTCATTACGGATGCTCTCTGGGATAATGATACTATTTCTGACGTAACTATAGGAACTGATGGTTTTACTGTCACATTTTTCGAGAATTGATCATAAATATCAAACTAATCAACTGATGACACGAACACAGCCAGAAGCATAAACAAAGTATCTGATAAGCAGACATGATCTAATACCCCCTTATCAGATACTTTTTTATGTTCCATATCTTGCCTGCAATTTACGACCGTCTATAGCAATCCTCGTAAATAATGCATTTAAGACAGTTCAGCAGAGTGCGAAAGACAAGGAAGATATCTGCAGGCGTACTGACGCAAGGCAAAAATATCTGACGCAGATTTCACACTCTGATGGACTGGATTAAGATGCATTATTTTAGAGGATTGCTATAGTCATATTTCTCAATCCCCAGATTCTCAAAACAATATCTGGGCTTTCCAACACTCTTCCTGCCATATTCGATTGCCTCAGCCGGACAATAGCAGATGCAGGCCATACAATGCGTACAATGCTTTTCCCATACAGGTTTCTTATTTTTCATTGTCACATTGTTTAACGGACAGACTTTTACACATTTGCCGCATCCGGTACAGGTCTGATCTGCATAAAATGCCTTTGCTTTTACAAATGCCGCATAGAAGATATCATTCACCAGACCACTCTCAAAAGATGCACCGAAGCCACTTTTTGATGGAAGCTTCTCTCCATGTTTGATTGCCAACGCAGCTTTAGCAATATCAGGACCTGCTGCCGCAACGATCTTCTTTGCTTTCTCCACATCAGGAGCATTAAACATGGCAATGTAATTCTCCGGCATAATGATCTGTGCCGTCCCCATATGCTTTAATCCTTTTTTCTCACTCAGTTTTCGATTGTATATATCTGCGCCACCAATACCGCTTCCGCAGCTCATCACATACCAGACATTCTTCGCCCCGACAAATTCTGTCTGTCCGATCCAGTCAGAAACCACACGCGGGATCCTCCATGCATAAGTCGGTACCACCACTACCAGATTCTCTCCTGTCTTAACAGTTCCGGTATCGCCCGATTTGATCCGTTCGTTCATACAGAGCAGTTTTTCCTGCAAGCTGCCGGCAATCCTCTCTGCTACATATTTACTGTTTCCCGTTCCTGAAAAATAAACAACCATGTCATTTCCTCCTCGCGCCGTTTTATCCTAATAAAAAGATATCACATTCGTTCCGTTTTCTCAATATCCGCGGAAGTCCTACTCCAGTATCATTGATCTGTTTTCCATCAAACTCACCACATACAGAAAGTCAAAAAACACCGCAGATTTCTCTGCGGTGCAGCCCGGAAGTATAACGATAACTTCATGACAAATCTTCATACCAATACGGAATTGTTCAAAAATCTTTCGGAGTCTTACTTGCTTAATTTATGACTGTATTATAAACTGACTTTCGTGATATTATCACACAATAACATAGTAAAAACTCTATTGGTTTTTTCAACAGGGTTCTATCGATTACTCATTTAAGAAGATTCATCTACTCTGAGCTGAAAGCTAATTATATTTCTTGCATAACTGTTTATTTTTATACATATAAGCATCTGCCTCATCCAATAACATCTGCATTGTACCCGACATATCATCGGAGGATAATGCCCATCCGCAGGCATAGTCGATTGGTATTTGATTTTCATAACTATTTAATCTGTTTTTTTCTCTGTACAATGATTTTAATATCACCTTAATTTCCGCCTCGCTTGTATGATAAATGACTGCTATAAACTCATCTCCGCCATATCTTCCAACAAAATCCTTTTCTGGAATAACACTGCGCAAAAGCTTTGCGAAATTCAATATTAACTGATCTCCTGCGGAATGTCCCATTGTATCATTTACAGTTTTTAGATTATTTA
>NZ_JAJDMI010000071.1:0-10561 GCF_020593505.1 Blautia sp. DFI.3.45 | reverse complement strand
GTCAGTATCCTATTTTCATTATAGGCTGAGATAAGCTTTCATGATTCGTTGACAATCGAATAGACAGCACAACAGGTACATAACTCATGTACGAGCGAATGTGAAACGCCGCGAAGATGGAGCAGTCAGGGAGGTGATGAAAGAACTGCTTCGGAGCGATCTGCGATTTCATAAAACGGATTGTGGCAGATTCATGCCAAAACACCTCGCGGAATAGTGATGTGTGAACAGTAACCAAAAGTTTGACTTGATTCGAAAAAGTATATTGAGTATATTGCAAACAAAAAATGCATATGATATAATGCCAGTAGGCAAAATGATAAGGTTAAATTCATTTATAACACAGCAAAAGCCCCAGAGTTGCGACCTCTGAGGCTTTTTTATTCCGTTTGGGCAGGGTGGCTTATTCCCCCAGGCTGGCTACCAGCTGCTATTTTCTATCCAACCATTTGCAAATGTAGTAGGCGATTACACTTGCCAAGATAGAAAGCATAAATGATAAGATCATATCCATTTACAACACACCCCCTTTCTGCACCTGTCTAGGGGTGGTAGCTCAACTATTATATCATAGAACAATGTGTACAGAAAGACTATACTTGAAATATATACTGGGATAGTGGTGTGTGAACAGTAACTATGTTACAATTAAGTCTGTAATTATTATTAGTCTTTGACATTCCCGCATCTTTTTGATACTATAGAATCAGTAAAAAACTAGCAGACCTCCCATGGGAGAAATCCTATGGGAGGTTTTTGTAACGAGGTGAGGTGTATAATGAAAAAAGAAAACAATTCTGCACATAACCATAACAGAGGAAGCTTTTCCGGAAGGATTGGTTATGTGCTGGCAGTTGCAGGTTCTGCAGTAGGACTGGGAAATATCTGGAGATTTCCATATCTTGCAGCGAAATATGGAGGCGGAATTTTCCTGCTGATCTATATTCTTCTGACAGCGTCATTTGGTTATGTACTGATCATGTCAGAAACAGCCCTTGGACGAATGACCAGAAAGAGTCCGGTAGGTGCATTTGAGCATTTTGGAAAAACGAAATCATTCAAAATCGGCGGATGGTTAAATGCAGTGATTCCAATGCTGATCGTTCCTTATTACAGTACGATTGGCGGATGGGTAATTAAGTATCTTGTGGAATATTTCAAAGGAAATGTCCAGGCAGTAGCGGAAGACGGATATTTTGGAAACTTTATTTCCGATTCCTGGCAGGTGGAACTCTGGTTTCTGGTATTTGCGGCGCTTGTATTCATCATCATTCTCGGTGGTGTACAGAACGGTGTAGAGAGAATGTCAAAGATCATGATGCCGGTTCTGGTAGTTCTGGCAGTCGTAGTTACAATCTATTCTGTCACACGTCCGGGCGCTGTTGAAGGTGTGAAATATTTCCTGATCCCGAATGTGAAAAATTTCTCCTGGATGACAGTAGTAGCAGCGATGGGACAGATGTTTTATTCTTTGTCCATTGCAATGGGAATCCTCTATACTTACGGTTCCTATGTCCGTAAAGATATGGATATCGAGAGATCTACCACACAGGTTGAGATTTTCGATACAGGTATCGCAATCCTTGCGGGACTGATGATTATTCCGGCGGTATTTGCATTCTCCGGTGGAAATCCTGAAACACTTCAGGCAGGACCATCTCTGATGTTTATCACATTGCCAAAAGTATTTGCAAGTATGGGATTTGGTACTGCAACAGGAATCGTATTCTTCATACTTGTATTACTTGCAGCTCTGACAAGTGCAGTTTCCCTGATGGAAACCAGTGTTTCCACATTCATGGACGAACTTCACTGGAGTCGTAAGAAATGCTGCGGTCTGATGGTTGTGATCATGATTGTACTTGGAACCGCATCTTCCATGGGATATGGACTTCTGGATTTCATTCGTATCTTTGGAATGAACTTCCTTGATTTCTTCGATTTTATGACAAACTCAGTAATGATGCCGTTGGCAGCACTTGCAACCTGTATTCTGATTCTTCGTGTTGTTGGTATTGATGGAATGGTAAAAGAAATTGAACAGTCTTCTCCATTCCGCAGAAAGAAACTGTACAGAGTATTTATCAAATACTTTGCACCGATTTGCCTGATCATTATTTTGCTGAGTTCTATTGCAAACGTTTTGGGAATTATCAGTATGTAAAAAATATATGACTCTTTTTACAAAGAATGCAGCATGGATCAACTGCAAGACAAGAGAAGAAGCAACTGCACAGTTCACCAGGAAGAATGGCTGGCAGGCAAACATGGCAGGAAATCTGCCAATGAATGTGTGAAATGTGGTAAGTGGGAAGAAGTATGTCCGCAGCATATTAAGATCAGAGATGAGCTGGAGAAAGTTGCAGCAGAACTTTTGGGATAAATTGCTATAGATAAGAGTAGAAAAGAGGAGTGAAACATGAAATTCGATAAAGAGAAAATGCGCTTATACGCAATAACGGATCGTCACTGGCTTAATGGGCGGAGCCTTAAGGAAGTGGTAAAGGAGAGTCTGGATGGAGGCGTAACCTTTCTGCAGCTCAGAGATAAAAATTCAGATGATGAAACTTTCCTGCAGGAAGCAGCTGAACTTCAGGAATTATGCAGAGATTATAAGGTACCTCTGATCATAAATGACAATGTGGAAATTGCTTTGAAGATGAATGCAGATGGTGTTCATGTAGGGCAGAGTGATATGGAAGCAGGTGCTGTGCGTGAGAAACTTGGACCGGATAAAATCCTGGGAGTTTCGGCACGAACGGTAGAGCAGGCATTGCTTGCACAGGAGCGTGGTGCAGATTATCTGGGGGTGGGTGCAGTATTTGCAACCGGTTCAAAAGCAGATGCGGCAGAACTTCCCCATGAAACACTGAAGGCAATCTGTGAAGCGGTATCTATCCCTGTGGTGGCAATCGGAGGGATCACAGCAGAAAATATATCTCAGCTAAAGGGAACAGGGATTTGCGGTGTGGCAGTGATCAGTGCCATTTATGCTCAGAATAACATTAAAGAAGCAGCAGAAGAACTGAAAGAGGCAGTAGATAAGATTGTATTATAGAAGAAATGAGAGGAAGACAATTATGAGAACTGCACTGACGATCGCAGGAAGTGATTCCAGCGGAGGCGCCGGAATCCAGGCAGATATTAAGACAATGATCACAAATGGTGTATATGCAATGAGTGCCATTACCGCATTAACTGCACAGAATACAACCGGTGTACAGGCAATATTAAATGTAACACCGGAATTTCTGGGGCAGGAACTGGATTCTGTTTTTCAGGATATTTATCCGGATGCGGTAAAAATCGGAATGGTATCAGATAAAGATCTGATTCATGTAATAGCAGAGAAACTGAAACAATATAAAGCGGAAAACATTGTTGTGGATCCTGTTATGGTTGCAACAAGCGGTGCCAAGCTGATCAGTGATGATGCAGTGGAGATATTGAAGCAGGAACTGTTTCCACTGGCTGATGTGCTTACTCCGAATATTCCGGAGGCAGAGGTTCTGGTTGAAATGTCAGTGACCAATGCAGAGGAAATGATAGAGGCTGCCGGAAAGATTTCTGAGACATATCATTGTGCAGTACTTTGCAAAGGCGGACACAGCATTAATGATGCAAATGATCTGCTTTACTATGATGGAAAATATTGCTGGTTTGAAGGAAAGCGTATCGATAATCCAAACACACATGGAACAGGCTGTACGTTGAGCAGTGCCATTGCTTCCAATCTTGCAAAGGGATATGACCTGCAGACTGCTGTAAAACGTTCCAAACAGTATATTTCAGGAGCACTGGCGGCAATGCTTGACCTGGGAAAGGGAAGTGGCCCTATGGATCATGGATTTGCAATCCGAAATGAATATGTGAAAGAAAGTGAAAAGTGAGAATAGCTATGGAAGACAATAAAAAGAAAGGCCTCGGAATGGTTCTGGAAGGTGGAGGTATGCGGGGACTGTATACAGCCGGAGTTCTGGATGAGCTGATGGAGCAGGGGATTTATGCAGATTCTACAGTTGGCGTTTCCGCCGGTGCAATTTTTGGATGTAATTATAAGTCCCGCCAGATTGGACGAACCCTTCGTTATAATACCAGATTCTGCAAGGATAAACGATATATGGGATTGAAAAGCTGGATCACTACCGGCGATCTTTACAGCAAAGATTTTGCATATGGGGAGGTGCCCTGGAAGCTGGATGTTTTTGACACAGAGACATTTGCCAGATCACCCATGAAGTTTACGGTTGTATGTACAGATATTGAAACAGGAAAACCCTGCTATCAGGAATGCAGAATGGGAGACAGGCTGGATGTGGAATGGATGCGTGCATCAGCTTCCCTGCCACTGGCCGCCAGACCGGTAAAGCTGAATGGAAGAATGTATCTGGACGGTGGTATCTCAGATCCGATTCCTGTAAACTGGATGCTTTCACAGGGTTATGAGAAAAATGTGGTAGTATGTACTCGCCATCCGGGATACAGAAAAGAACATAATAAGCTGATGCCGCTGCTCAGACTGAAGTTCAGGGAGTATCCGGAGCTTGTAAAGCTTCTGGATGAACGTCATATTCAGTATAATCGTATGCTGGATAAAATCGCATATCTGGAAAAAGAGGGCAGGATCCATGTTATCCGCCCGGACAGAGACATCAGTGCCAAACCGGTTGAGCGTGATCCCGCCCATTTAAAGGAGATTTATGAGGTGGGACGGAGAGTGATGAAAGCTGATATGGAGAAACTGAAGGCGTATTTGGCAGAGTAGAAAACAGAGAAAAAACCATTACATAAAAACAAATTAAAAACAATTCTTTAACCGAATTAAGTGAGTTCCCTGCAGAGCAGTTATTCGGTGTAGAGATACGTAGCAATGTGGATTAAGAATCTGATAAGAAGAAAGATAGATTTGGAAAATTTTATAACCGAATCCATCTTTCTTTTTGTCTGTAGAAATGTTTTTAGTCTGCAAATCGAAGTGAGATGTTATCAGTGAACAGGGGCAGGCAGACTCGTTTGATAAAATATAAAGCATAACAGTATAAAACAGTTGACAACAGTTATGCACTGTTATATACTGTTTGCAGATGGAGGAGAAACATATGCATATAATAATCAATAATTCATCCATGGTACCTATTTATGAACAGATCATAGACCAGATTAAGTCTGCGATTATCAGAGGAGAGTTACAGCCGGACACTGTATTACCTTCAGTACGCAGTTTGTCAAAGGAACTGAAGATTAGTGCCCTGACTGTGAAGAAAGCCTACGACAATCTGGAAGAAGAGGGATTTACCGTCACTGTTCATGGAAAAGGAACCTACGTTGCAGCCACAAATAAAAACCTGATGAGGGAAGAACAGCTCAAAGAAGTAGAACATGATCTGGAGCAGGCGATCATGAAGGGCAGAAGATGTGGACTGAACGATGAGGAAATCAGAAATCTTTTTGAAATGATCATGGAGGACTAAGACATGTTGAAAATCAGTCATTTGCAGAAAAATTACAGAGGTTTTTCGCTGGACTGTTCTATGGAAGTACAGCCTGGGATGATTACAGGACTTATTGGAAGAAATGGTTCCGGGAAATCCACCACATTTAAAGCTTTGCTTGGCCTGATTCATCCGGATGGCGGAGAGATAGAGGTCTTTGGGAAAAAGGCAGAAGAGCTTAAGCCGGAGGATAAGCAGAAACTGGGAGTTGTTTTTGCAGATTCAGGCTTCAGTATGTATCTGACAGCAGCGGGCGTGGCCAATATTATGAAAAGCATATATCCGGATTTTGACAGAGAGAAATTCCTGCAGCAGTGCAGAAGATTCAATCTGCCCACAGACAAGAAAATCAAAGAATTTTCCACTGGTATGAAAGCAAAGTTTAAAGTACTGGCAGCATTAAGCCATAAGGCAGAACTGCTGATTCTGGATGAGCCCACAGTTGGTCTGGATGTGATAGCCAGGGATGAAGTGCTGAACATGCTGAGAGAATATATGGAAGAAAATGAAAGCAGTTCTATTCTGATCAGTTCACATATTTCATCAGATCTGGAGAGTCTTTGTGACGATTTTTATATGATCCATGCCGGAAAAATTATCCTTCATGAGGATACAGATGTACTGCTGTCAGATTATGCAGTTCTTAAAGTTGCAGAAGAAGAGTACGAAAAACTGGATCAGCAATACCTTATTAAGATCCGGAAAGAAGCTTATGGATACAGGTGTCTGACAAACCAGAAACAATTTTATATGGAAAATTATCCGGATGTTGTAATTGAGAATGGAAAGATTGATGATCTGGTAGTGATGATGGAGGAACAGGTATGAAGGGATTATTTGTAAAGGATATAGAACTGATGAAACAGCAGAAACAGTTTTTTATCCTGGTTGTTGTAATGGAAGTCATCCTGAATCTGGCAGGAAGCGGGAGTGTCAGTTTTGCTACAGGATATTTTACGATTGTCACAGCAATTTTTGCCATTACGACTATAAGTTATGATGAGTTTGATAATGGTCTTGCGTTTCTTATGACCTTGCCGGTTACCAGAAAACAGTATGTGGCGGAAAAATATCTGCTGGGAGCAGGGCTTACGGCTGTAGCGTGGGGAATTGCAACGATAACGGGAGTAATCTGCAAAGGTGTGGCAGAACTTCAGGGGTGTCTGAGTGAGACTATCATTGGCAGCCTGATATACATTCCACTGGCACTTCTTATGCTGGCGGTATCGCTCCCGCTTGTAATACATTTTGGAGCGGAAAAAGGACGTTATATTGCAATGGTCATGTGGGCTATTATATTTGCCGTAGTTTATATTCTGATAAAAACAATGGGACTTTCAGCAGACGCAGTCGATGCATGGCTGAATGGACTGAACTGGGGAATGGTATTGGCCGGAGTTGTATTATTTACAGTAATTGTATATATGGGGTCTTTTTGGATTGGTGTCCGGCTTATGGAGAAGAAAGAATTCTGATGTGTCTCGAATATGGTTGTAATTATAAAAGCAGTGTGCTAAAATTGTATCAGCGTAATTGAATAAGCTGTTAAGTGAACATTATCATATGCAGATTTTGTGTATGGTAATGTGAGAGGGAATCAGGTGAAATGCCTGAACGGTTGCGGCCACTGTATACAGAAAAAAAGCGGGATTGTAATATGTCATTGCACAAATATGTGAGAAGGCGGAATCCGGCTGTCAGAGAGTATCTGGAAATATTTCTGATACAACATTCATGAACTGCTGAAGCATGGATGTTGTATCAGTTTTTATTTTGTGGAAATTTTCTGTGATCTGTGAGTCAGGAAACCTGCCTGACAGCGTAAAGAAGGAGCTTCCGTAAAAAGTATCCGTTATTCTTATCACTTCTATTTTACTTTTTCTGAAGTCCCATCTTTTCGGTTACACGAACAGGTAAATAACATATACGAAAAGAGAGGAAGTCAAATGAAAAACAGGTATTTATCCACAAGAATCATGGCAATTATGATGGCAGCAGCTATGGCAGTTTCCGCAGCTCCGGCAGCTTTTGCAGCAGAGAGAGCAGACTCTGAGACAATCAAAGAGGACAATCAGCCGGCAGCAGATGCAGACGCACAGGATTCAGCAGATGCAGATAAGACAGCAGACGCAGAAGGTACAAAGACAGAATATCCTCTGACCATCACAACCTATGATTATGATGGAAATGAAATCGAAACAACCTATGAAAAGGCACCAGAGAAAGTTCTTGCTGTATATCAGGGAAGCATTGAAACCATGCTTGCACTTGGCCTGGAAGACCGTCTGGTAGCTACTGCAGGTCTTGACAATGAAGTTCCGGATGAACTTAAAGATGCATTTTCAAAAACAAATTATCTTGATGAATTTACCCCATCCCTTGAGACTGTAACGATGTTGGAGCCAGACATGATCTTATCCTGGAGCTCCCTGTTTTCTGATAAAAATCTCGGAAATGTAACAGACTGGATCGACAAAGGATGCAACACTTATTACAACACAAACACACGCCCTGACGGAGACAGAACTCTGGAAAATGAATTTACAGACATCTTAAATCTTGGAAAGATTTTTGATGTACAGGACAAAGCACAGGCAATCGTAGATGATGCAAAGGCAGTGATCGATAAAACTCTTACAGCAACAGCAGATGTAGAAGAGAAACCAAGCGTAATGGTTCTGGAACCTCTTGGAGAAGATATCACAAACTATGGTGCAAAGAGCCTTGGTGGAGATATGGTAACACAACTGGGTGCGACTCTGGCAAACCCGGATGCTTCTACAGCAGGAAAAGAAGATATCATTGCAGCAAACCCTGATGTGATTTTTGTTGTATACATGCCATATGCAGGTGATGATCCGGAAACTGTAAAAGAAAGCCAGCTTGCCGTTATCAAGGATGACGAAGCACTTCAGAGCCTTGACGCTGTAAAGAACGGTCGTGTTTATCCGATCATGCTCAGTGAAATGTACGCAAGTGCAACACGTACACAGGATGGTATTGAAACTTTCGCAAAAGGATTATATCCGGATGTGAATCTTGACTGATTGAGGACATAACAGTGAAAGAACAGGTTTCACAGACAAAAAAAGGCAGTGTGCTCAGGACATCCATGTATGTGGCAGTTCTTATCGGGCTTGCGGCATTTTTGATTTTTTCCATTCTTGCAGCAATCACTTTTGGAAATGCAGATCTGTCACTGAAAGATGTTTACAGTGTCATTGCATATAAATTGTTTCATATCAAAAGCCTGTCCGCCTATGCAGAAGGCGCAGTTCACGATGTTGTGTGGCTGATCCGGCTGCCCAGAGTCCTGCTGGCTCTGGCAGTTGGAATGGCTCTTTCCGTCTGTGGCGTAGTTATGCAGGCGATTGTCCAGAACCCACTGGCAGATCCATATGTACTTGGTATTTCATCCGGTGCATCCCTTGGTGCAACACTGGCGATCATGCTTGGAGTTGGTGGATTTCTCGGTGGAAACTCAGTTGGTGTTCCTGCATTTATTGGTGCAATGGTCACTTCTTTTGCAGTAATTGCCATTGCAAACATGGGCGGAAAAGCTACTTCTGCTAAACTGATCCTTGCCGGAATGGCCGTCAGTGCGGTATGTTCTGCTTTTTCCAATTTTGTTATCTATATCACCAATGACAAAAATGCAGCAACAGAAGTAATGAAGTGGATGATGGGAAGCCTTGCAGGCGCAAGCTGGAGCAGAGTAGGTGTAATGCTTCCTGTTACATTGATCTGTGTAATTATTTTCTGGACGCAATATCGTAATCTGAATCTGATGCTGTTAGGAGATGATGTATCGATCACACTGGGAACTGATTTGCACAGGCTGAGAACTTTTTATTTGATCGTTGCTTCTGTAATGATCGGGTTTGCAGTATATTGTGCAGGTGTGATCGGCTTTGTAGGACTTGTGATCCCTCATGTGATCAGAATCCTTTTTGGAACAGACCACAGAAGATTATTGCCATTAAGTGCACTGCTTGGTGCATCGTTCTTGATCTGGTGTGATGTGGCATGTCGTGTGATCCTGAAGAATTCTGAGATGCCGATCGGTGTGCTGGTATCCATTATCGGTGCTCCATGCTTTATTTATCTGCTTGTGCGGAAATCCTATGGATTTGGAGGTAGTAAGTAATGAAAATCACTACAGAAGATATTCAGGTTGGATTTCACGCCAGACAGATACTGAAGGGAATTTCCATAGAGTCAAAGGATAAGGAACTGGTAGGGATCATCGGACCAAACGGAAGCGGAAAATCTACATTATTAAAATGCATCTACCGTATCCTGAAGCCAGATGCAGGTGCCGTTTATCTGGACGGCGAAGAACTCCATTCCATGAGCGTAAAAAGCTCCGCCAGAAAAATGGCAGTTGTGGCACAGCACAATTACTACAACTTTGATTTTACCGTACGGGAAGTCGTGTTGATGGGACGTGCACCTCATAAGAAAGCATTGGAACGGGATAATGCAAAAGATTACCGGATTGTTGAAGAAGCACTGAAAACGGTACAGATGGATGCATTTGCGGATCGCACATTTTCTACGCTGTCAGGTGGAGAGCAGCAGAGGGTTATTCTGGCAAGAGCACTTGCACAGCAGACACCTGCACTGATCCTTGATGAGCCGACTAACCATCTGGATATCACACATCAGATCATGCTGATGGAACTGGTAAAGAAACTTAACGTAACTGTAATATCAGCTATCCATGACCTGAATATTGCGGCGGCATACTGCGATAAGATTTATGTATTGAAAGATGGTGTGCTGGAAGGATATGGAACTCCACAGGAAGTACTCACTCCGGAGCTGATCAAAAGGATTTACCAGGTAGATTCGGAAGTGGTAAATGACAGCCGCGGGAAGATGCATATTTTATTTTTATAATATGAGAATTGACAGGCCAGAGTCAGAAAAAATTTTGACTCTGGCCTGTTGTATATGGAGGAAAAAGATGAATAAGATAGGAATTTTAACAACCGTAGCAAGAATTCCCTCACCTATAGGTGATGGGATGAATTGCACATTCGAGCATGTCTGCTCAAATTTATAAA
>NZ_JAJDMI010000070.1:0-10601 GCF_020593505.1 Blautia sp. DFI.3.45 | reverse complement strand
AGGGAAATAAAACATGCGTTTTGTGCAATTTTTATTTTTCAGACACGCTCTAGGCCTGCATAATTTATTACGCGTGCTGTCCCCTGTAGCCTACTAATCTGAATCATCATAAAAATAATAAGAACTACTAATATCAGTATAAGGACACTCTGTATAATACCTATTATATTTTTACTTTTTTTCTTGTTTGTCTGCATTTTACAATTTATCTTGAACCTTAAATAATATTCATTTCAATAACTATGCTATTCCTTTACTTTCTCCCTGCATTTTGGGCAAATACCTTTAAATGAAATATCATAATCTAAATATTTTATTCCATTCGTGTCATGAATCATTTCTATCAAGTCTGATATTTCATCCACATCTACACCTGATACCTCACCGCATTTTACACACCTGACATTGTAATGATTTTTTAAGTTAAATCGAATCACTTTATTAAAAAAATACCTACAATAAGTACCTTTTTAATAAGATGTTATCTCTATTCTGCGTTCAAAAATATATTCCGTATCTGACGATAGATCATGCCTGAACGCATAGCCAAGTCTGTCAAATTTTTTTATATCCTCAGGATTTTCAATACTATTTTCAGCCATGAACCTAACCATTTCACCACGAGCCATCTTCGCATATGTACCTTTTGTCACCAGTTTATCTCCTGATAACTCGCAAAATACAATTGTAATATACTTATCCCGTAATGTCAGATACTTTTCTATAGATTTGGAATATTCTTTTGATGCCAGGTTAATTATAATCCTACTGTTGTCGATCACTGAACAATACAACATATCTCCCCAGTATTCATATAAGTTTTTTGCATCTCCTATGCCGACTTTTGCCTGCATTTCCAAGCGGTAAGGTGTCACGCCATCCAACGGTTTTAGAACGCCATAAAACGCAGATAGTATTCTCAAATGATTTTGTACATACTCAAACTGACTGTCCTCAAACACGGATGGAGCCATATATTGAAAAGCAATTCCTTCATATGATAAGACAGCTGGAGTAAGTAAATGATAAAGATCCATGTTTTCCAATCTATTGAAGTTCTGTTCTGTAATTTTGTCATTACATTTCCAAATAGTCTTCAGTTCTTCTTTTGACTTACTTTTCAACCAACTTTGTATCTCTGTCGTCTTTTCAATAAATTCAGGCAATCCATCCGGCGCTATGCTGTCAGTATCTGTAATCATCTTTTTAGCAGGGGATAATATTATCTTCATTAATCTAATTCCTTAAGCATATTTTCAGGATCATCTGCTGCTTTGACTTTATCATTGGCTTTGATGATAACTCCCTGTTCATCGATAAGATATGTAGTTCTTACCACACCCATAGAGACTTTGCCATAATTTTTCTTTTCTTTCCATACATCATAAGCTTCAATAACTTTCCGCTCTGGATCTGCTAAAAGTGTAAATGCCAGTCCATATTTTTCCTCAAATCTCTTATGAGAGGATACAGAATCCTTACTGACCCCAAGAATAACTGCACCTTTTTCAATAAACTGAGGATATCTCTCGGAAAAACCACATGCCTGTTTCGTACATCCCGCTGTATTATCCTTGGAATAGAAATATAATACTACTTTTTTTCCTGCATAATCCGATAATCTGTGTATTTTTCCATTTTGATCTGGCAACTCAAAATCAGGTGCCTTGACCCCTACTTCCAACATTAATTATTCCTCCCTCTCTGTAACTTTCTCTTTATTCGCCTTTTTCTTCCTATTCCCGGAAATCATTTTATGCCCTGTATATATCGCCATTGTCATACATAGCATAGAGCTTAACGCAAAGTATTTGTGGCTTGATTTTAACCCTTTATGTCCAGTGTAAAAAGTACCAATCATTGTGATCAATGCTCCTACTGACCAATATTTATGTGCTTTCATATAATTCCTCCGTCTTTTATCTTCGGTGTTTTTAATTGTAATTATACTATACAATAATCAGATGTCAATTTGATAATGAAACAATCAGGGCAGCCGGGGCTTTGACAGTTACATCGATTATAAAGTCCATTAATCCCGCATAAACTCTAGGTTTTCTTTGTCAATCAATTTGTTTTGATTTATAGTAATGTCGAAAGTAGTTGAATTATTTTAAATCAGATAGTATTTCTTCACCTTTCAATCCATCCGGATAGCCCTTTCCATCCCATCTTTCATGGTGCCATCTGCAGATTTCCCATGCGGTATGTACCAGTGGATAATCTTGTGAAAAGTCCATATCCTTAATTATAGCCGCGCCAAGCTCACTATGGGTTTTCATAATCCTAACCTCATACAGACGGTCAAAGGAAAGATTCTGACACACCCCTTTCAATGTGTGCGCACTGCGGAAAGCATCTTCATAATTTTTATTTTCCAATGCCTGTTTTAACTGTAGATAACTCTGGTCTTCAAGGAACTTTAATGTAAATCTCTGAATCAGTGCTTCGCTGTGAAGGCGTCCCAAAACAGCCTCATAGTTTCCTCCGATAGCTTTATAGCACTCCTGCATTGTCATCTTTTAGCCCTGTCAATGGTATTCCACTAATTCATGAACCTCTGCTAATCATTATGAACATACCTTAAAATCGTTTTTATAACTTCCTCAATCACAATCGGCTTTGACAAATGTGCGTTCATTCCTGCTTCCATACACTTTTCTGCATCTTCCCTAAATGCATTTGCAGTCATAGCAATGATAGGGATTGTTTTTGCATCCTGCCGTTCCAGGGATCTTATTGTTTTTGTGGCAGTAAGCCCATCCATCACCGGCATCATGACATCCATTAAAATAACATCGTATGTTCCTGATTCGCAGGCTTCAAAGTGCTGAACAGCTTCTAACCCATTTTTCACTGTTTCTACTTTAGCCCCATTTTCCGTCAGTATAAATTCTGCTATTTCCGCATTCAGCTCATTATCTTCAACCAATAATATCCGGACACCTGATATATCTGCATTGAAATCTTCTTTTTCTTCCAGCCGTGCATTCGTATCAATTTTAAATGGAAGTATTACAGTAAAACAGCTTCCTTCACCAAGCTTGCTTTCAACTGTTATGGTTCCGCCCATCTTTTCTACAAGTTGTTTCACAATAGGCATTCCCAGACCTGTCCCATTATAATCAGAACGTGGGGAATTATCTGCCTGTACAAATGGAGTAAACAATTCATTTTTTATAAATTCTTCTGACATTCCAATTCCATTATCTCTTATTTTAAATTCACATGTCATGTGATCTTCTGATCTTTCAATCGTTCTCATACTCATGTAAATAGAACCATTCACCTTATTGTACTTCATACTGTTTGTAAACAGATTCATCAATACTTTTTTCAGATGAACTGCATTGCTCCAAACATATACACCTCTATAATCATCATGTTCTCCCATAACATGAAGCCCTTTTTCTTCTGCCTGAAAAGATAATGACTCCGTGATTTCCTGACATACCTGATCCAGATTGATGGATTCATCACTAAAAACCACGGTATCCGATTCTAACTTTGCCATATCCAAAACATCATTTACCAATGATAATAGCAGTTTCGAAGACTCATTTATTTTATTCAGGCAATCTTTTGCCCGCTCACCATCATTTCCGCTTTTTTTAAGAATTGTAAGCATGCCCATAATGCCATTGATCGGTGTCCTGATGTCATGAGACATGTTATTTAAAAAGGAAGTCTTAGCCTTATTGGCACTCTGTGCTTCTACAAGTGCATTTTGTAATTCCTGCTGTTTTTCTTCAAGCTCCTGATTCAGCTTCAATGCCTGCTCAGCAGACTTCTTGGATTTTTCTTCCGCACGTTTTGATTTTTTCAAAGAATCAAGAATTATACACAGGGCAACAAAAATGGAGATTCCAACTATGAGTGAGACAGCCAGTAAATTGTCCTGAATAAACTCCTTCGCTGTAACTTTTCGTGAGGAAACATTATACGAAACTACTGCACCTGAAAATTGAGTTGTAGGCATAGATGTCAGTGTTTTATTCAGAATGGACAAAAGAACCGGTTCTCCCTGCTGAACAGCAAATGAAACATCAGCTTCTTTTGTCAGGAAAACACTATGAAGCTTATTATTTTTCAAATAGTCTGAAACAGTACCTGAATTGCTTACAATACAATCTGCCTCCCCTTTTTGCATTGCTTTTACTGCTGCATCTGATGTCTCATATTCCACAACCTCCCATTGCGGATAATTGTATGAAAGATATGCTTTCAATGCAAAATTATCTTTTTCAACGGCAACTATATTCTCTTTATTTTCATCAAAAGAATCCTTTGCCGTAATTGCTGCCATATTGAGAGTCAATAGAGTATCCGACAAAGCAAATCCATTTGTTTCTGCAAAGTATGGATTCTGGTTTGCATGAAAAATCAAGTCTATTTTTCCATCCTGCAATGCCTGAAGCAGTTCACTTCTTGTATCATATCCATTTAATTCAAATTCCAGAGTCTGACCTTGCAGACAATTTTCTGCAAGATCCACATAATCTGTGATAACACCTGTCAATTTGCCTGTTGATGGATCTACACTGCTGATACCTCCATCCTGATTCAGATACCCTATCCGGATTGCTCCATGCTGCCCGATCCACTCCCTTTCTTCTTTTGAAAGAAAGGAGCTGCTCTGTGCAGAAAGATAACGCCTGTAGAGATCATCTGTGTAAAATGGGTTGTCATCCTTGATTCTGCGCATAGCACTATCCAGTGCTTCTTTGATATCCGGACGTTTGGGATTTATAGCGAAATAGATTTCTGTCTCTCCAATACTTGTAATCGGCGAAATCTCCGATTCTTCCCAACGGGGTTCTTCTACCGAAACGAAGCAGTCAATTTCATGTTTCGACAGTTTGTCCATAACTTCTGCGGTATTAGAAACATTGACATGCTGCGTATGCAGACCATACTTTAACTCCCATTCGTTAAGCACATCCTCCGTTATATTATCTTTAAACACACCAATATTTTTTCCCTCAAAAGAATCCAAATTTCCTGCTGTAAGATCCATATTGGATGCATCCGTATAGATGTAATATTTCTCTTCCCCCATAGGCATATCGGAAAAAAGCATATTTTCAGCACGTTCGTCTGTATAGGAAATGCCAACAAGAATATCAATCTCTCCATTTTTCAACTGTGTAAAGCAGTTTTTCCAATCACTTGTTATGTATTTATATGTCCATCCTGCATAACCTGCAATATCTTGAAGATACTCATAACCATAGCCGCTTCTTTCTCCCTTTTCATTGACTACATTATAAGTTTCCTCAAAAGATCCTACCCGGATAACATGATCAGAATTTTCTTGGGCAGATGTGGAAACAGGAAAAACAACCAAACATATCATTGTGCAAAATATAAAATAACAAAATTTGAAATTTCTTATATTCTGTACTAATTTGCACTTCTTCATCTTTCTCCCACCCTCCAGGCTACAGTTGCTTGCTTGCTTCCAGATTTTAATTTTACATTCATTAATTATCAATAACCTCCCCGCTATTTTTCACAATATTTTTCCAAACAGCTTCTGTATTACTTATTCAAGTGCTCTATCATAAAAAAGCACTGCCAGACAGACAGTGCACCTCATTTCATGCAACTGGCTGCCATTTTACAGGCCCTGTAGCTTTGCGTCCCAGACTTTCATCTGGTTTGCCGATTTCCATATTATAGCTTTAATACTTATGCAAAAAACTGGTTTTATTATACTATAGCACTCTACTGTACACAAGAAAAACATTACCGTTTTAACGCCAAAAAATAAAAAAAGAACAGCCGATACATATACTCGAACCGTTCTTCTACTTCCGAAGACCACGCAGCATTGACATTACTGTTTCCTGCTCATTTGTACTCAGATCGTTCCATATCCCCAGAACTTTCACCCGCTAAAAACAATATTTCCTATCGTCTGCCTTCACCCGCTGACAACAATGTAACCACATAGTAAATAATTCCAAATACAGCTATACTTCCCATCATAATGCCAATCATCTGATTTATACTCACCACATTTCCATGAAATACCGGATTGCAATCAAGCGTGTCTCTTATCGCTTCAACCATTTCATCCGGATAATTTTTTCTCTCCATCTCTCTGAAAACTCCGTGAAGCATATGATTCTTAATCAATGAAGTGGCATATGTACTCGGAAGATAAGACAGTGCCTTCTGAAGACCTGGTCCAAAATTTGAAATCGGCATATAAGCACCACATATAAAACCATATCCTGCGCTGACAATTGTACCTACAGCCGAAAGCTGTCCCTGTGTTGTCAACGGAAAGCTAATGATACTTGAAAGCGTACTTCCAAACAGGACGAGCAATATCATATCAAATAAAACCCATAATATGTCTGCTGTATTCATATACCATCCCATTTTAAGTAAATATCCCAGACATAATACAAATGCAAGTGCATTGACCATCAATGAATTAGCTACTGTTGACAGAAAATATCCCAAATAAATTTTTTCCTTGCTGACCGGTGCAACATTAAAATCCTTCCTTGTTCCATTTGCCTTGTCCTGCACCATAGTCAGATTCACACAAAATGTTACAGTAATACAGCTTACTGCCATAAGTGATGCTGTCAGTTGTGCTGCTACGGTTCCATTAATAAGCTTATCCGAAATCATAATCATATCCGAAATCGCTGCTGTAAAAGAATCTCTGAAAACCTTTGCAAGAAATGTAGCATAAAGAACAATCAGAATAACTGGTGTGATCATTGATGTAAACAACATACCTTTATCTTTAAAAAACAGTTTCCTGTTCCTGTCCATTAATGCCAATACTGTTCTCATCAGCATTCACCTCCAAGCTTCTTTCCTGTGACTGCAAGAAATACATCATCCATTCCGCCTTTTACTACTTCATAATCCATGAATAGATCCTGATGCTCTACAATAAGCTCCGTAGCTTCTTTCGTATTTTTTACTTTTATCTGATATCCGTCACGTATTTTTTTATATTCTCTGTTCAATGACTTTATTTCATCTTCGGAAATACCATAAACAGACACTATATCCTGTACATAATCATTTTTAAGTTCAAACGGTGTACCTTCTGCTACAACACTTCCTTTGTCAAGAATTACAACATAACCAGCATTGGCAGCTTCTTCCATATAATGTGTAGTCAAAAATACTGTCATATTTTCTGTTTTCTGAAGCTTCTCGATAACATTCCAGATTAACTGCCTTGTCTGCGGATCAAGCCCTGTAGTAGGCTCGTCAAGAATCAAAATCTCCGGTCTGTGCAATAATGCACGGGCAATATCAATTCTTCTTCTCTGACCTCCCGACAGCTTACCTACAGGTCTGTTTAAAAACTCGTCAAAATCCAGAATCTCGACCAGCTCCTGTAATCTCTTATCAAAGGCATTTCCTGTAATGCCGTATAAAGCAGCTCTGCTCTTTAGGTTTTCTTTCACCGTAAGCGGTTTATCAAGTACGCTATCCTGAAACACAACACCAAGCATTCTTTTTGTCTGTGCGCCGGCTTTGTCAGTTTCTATTCCGTTTACCTGAACCGTTCCGCTGTCTTTTTTCTGCAATCCGCAGAGAATGGAAATGGTTGTACTTTTCCCTGCACCGTTTACTCCAAGAAACGCAAACAATTCTCCTTTTTTCACACGAAAGCTCAAATCATTTACCGCTTTTACTTCGCTAAAGCTTTTATTCAGATGACTGATTTTAATGATATCTGATTCCATATCTTCTCCCTTTGTTTCATCTTTCCTTAAATGACGCAGTATACGTTGGATTTACCTTTTTTAATAGAATCCATATGTTAAAAAGTAATATGAAGGCGAAAATCGTCCATATCCATGCCTGTGGCATTAAATAAAGGATTCCGTTTACATCTCCACCACCAAATGCTCCACTGAGTAAACACAAATATATTGGATCCAATACCAGCATAATTACTGTTATATAATAAAAAATAGCCTTCACAAGCTTATTCTTTATTTCACAAATTTTATCCTTAAAATATACCAATGTTCTGGTCTTCCCATAAGCATTATAACCTCCAATACGTCATCTATTTTTCTTTCGAGGATCTGTTGGCTTTACCGCATCTTTTGGTATTAGCCAAGTCTTTCCCTTTTTCTCTGCTCCAGGCACTCTTCCCTGGCTACATAAAAGAGAAATTCTTCTAGATGAAATTCCCCATATTTTTGACATTTCGATCGTTGTTATATAATCCATAATTTTCCTCCAAACGATACAACAAACCTATTATAAGTATATTCTTTTATCGGAATAGTTTCAACCAAAATTAAGTTTTCTTCTAGGTTGTTTGATTTGTTATTGTTTTCTAAGATTTTCACAAAAAAAATCCTCCTTTCGTATGTACGGATGCGTGAAAGGATGAAAGACGCATCCGGCCAAGAAAAAAGAGCCTACGGAAAACTCCGTAGACCCTCATTGCTTTTCTGGCGATTATAATAATATCACATCAAAAGAGAAAAGTCAGTGCAAGACCAGTGCAAACTTTTCATCAGAATTAACTTCTTTGTTTTCCTAATCGTGTTTAATGTATTTAGTGATAGTATCGATTAATTCCTCCATGTTAATCGGCTTGGAAATATGGTCATTCATGCCTGAATCCAGGGATTCCTGAATATCATCTATAAAAGCATTTGCAGACAAAGCTACAATTGGAATCGTAACTGCATCGGACCGCTCTATACCCAAGGCTCGAATGGCTTTTGCTGCTTGGTGTCCATCCATGTTTGGCATCATAATATCCATCAAAATAAAATCGTATGTGCCTCGTGGATGATTTTTAAACAAATTCACAACTTCTTTTCCGTCTGATGCGCGTGTTACGGTCATACCAGCATCTTCCAGCATTATCGTAGCAAGTTCAGCATTTAAATCATTATCCTCAGCCATAAGAACATGAATACCCGTCAAATCTCTATGTAGATGTTGTTTTTGTTCTGATTGAATAACCTGTTCTGTCAACTCCAGTGGGATCTCCACTGTGAATGTAGAACCTACACCTTTTTTGCTCTCAACAGCAATTGAACCGCCCATCATATCCACATATTTTTTTGTGATGGCCATACCAAGACCGGTTCCCTTATATTGGGTTCTGGCATTATCATCATCTTCTTGTGAAAACGGATCGAATAATTTTTTCTGGAACTCTTCGCTCATGCCAATACCGTTATCTCGAACAACATAACGAGTTATGATATGTTTCTCATCCGCTCCTGGGTAACTGCTGATATCCAAAGTAATCTTTCCGCCGTCCTTTGTGAATTTCACAGCATTGCCCAGAAGATTCACCAAAACTTCTCGGATACGCACAACATCCGCAAGGACATATGGGTTCTTTGAGATTTCTCGATGTACTTCAAACTTAAGATCTCGATTATAAAGAAGTCCATTCATAATCGCCTGGACGTTATCTGTCAATTGAGTAATGTCCATTGGCTCGGGCGAAATAGTAACTTTTCCACTTTCAATGCGAGTAAAATCCAGAACGTCATTCAACAAAGAGAGAAGATGATTCGAACTTTTTTGAACTTTCTCCAAGCTATCATGAATATCTGAAACCGTGTTCTGGTGAAGCGCAATGTTTGTAAATCCAATAATGGCATTCATCGGCGTTCTGATGTCATGGCTAATACTAAGCAAAAACGCAGATTTTGCTTTGTTGGCAGCATCTGCTTCCTCAGCGGCGGTCATTAATAATTGTTTTTGTTTTTGCTCTTCTGCCTTGCTTTTCTGGTAAACATAATAGGTATATAGACAAATTAAAAGCAATACAGCTCCTGCGACTAAACCGCAGATGATGGAAATATGATTCGTCTTTTCAACCATTCCATAAGCTGATTGCATATCCATTTCAATGCAAAATGCGCCAATGATTTCTCCTGTCCCATCATAGTTTGCGCTTACAGGATAGCAAGCCGTAAAAATCGGGCCCCATGTTGTATCAATGATATCCTGAGAGTACACATTCTCCCCAGAAATAGCCCTATCAATATACGGGACCATTTCTTCCTCAATATAATCTCCAGGGCGTCTTACATCATCCGCATCCGGATCCAAACCGTCTACCACATAAACAAGTTTTCCTTCTTCATTTTTTTTAGCGGTGTAAATATATCGAGTAGAATTCAGTGTTCTGATTTCATTGAAATATGAAGAAATATCCTTATATAATTGCTTCTTTTCATCAGATTGATCTTTGATTTGATCAAAATCTTCTTTGCCGATTCTTCCATTCACAAGTTTGTGTACTGCATCTGCACTCGCTGTGTCACGTGTGATTTCTGTTTCAAGGGCGGTCTTAGTGTAAGAACTTTGCAGAATATATGTGTACGACGCTATTACAAAAATCATCAAAAGCCCCGCAATCACAAAGATACTGCCTGTATTCTTCAGCCTAAGGAGTTTTTTCAAATTAATTCCTTCTTTTGTTTTCTTCATGCTGCTCATTCACATCCTCTAAATCCTAATTTATCAATTTTATCATAGCACATTTTCATACAGTTTTTAATTCCAAAACTTCCAAGTGACATGCTCCCACCACTTAAATCCCAGATTTTGAAGTGGGGGCTTCTTGCTCA